>NZ_JBSHAM010000025.1:0-101259 GCF_053611505.1 Amycolatopsis sp. NPDC054798
TTGTCAAGGCGGGAAAGATGCCTTGACAACCACCCCCGAACCGCAGGGAAGGCTTCGTATCGGGGTGCAGGGCCGGGAGTGGCTGCGCTGGTGAGTTTGTGTGCGCGGGCTGCGGTTGAGCGGGTGGGGCGCACGGCTTGGGTGCGTGGGCGGGGTGGGTTCGCGGGTGACGGTTGGGTGAGGGGTCGGGGCTAGCGCCCCAATGTGGCATTGGGTGCATGGGACGCACCGAACGCCACATTGGGGGCATCTGACGCACCCAATGCCACATTGGGGGGCGGTCGTGCGGTGACGGAGCGGGCCGTGAAGGGCCCCTTGAGGGAATCTAAGTCCGGGAAGGAGCCCTTCACGGACCTCCCTTAGTTGTCCAGGAGTTCATTCACCAGGTTCAGTTCCGGGGCCGTGCGGGTGGGCTGGAACTGGATGATTTCGTAGGTGGCCAGCTTGGCGACCGCGAAGGGGTCGGTGGCCAGGATCGCGTCCAGTTGTGCGCGGTCCATGGGGCGGGTGATCACCACGCCGCCGGTTCGGGGTTTTTGACCTCCCGAGGCCAGGAAGTGGCCGTCTTCGTACTGCTTCGTTAGCCATTCGTTGTGCGCGGGCAGGGCGCGGTCGATTTCCTCTAGCGGAACGATGTACGTGAGCACGACGACGAACATGGTTCGAACCGTAGTCCGGTGCTAGGCTCGCCGCATGCGTTTCCAGAGCTCCCAGTGGTGGCCGCCGGTCGGCGGCCCTGAAGCTCTGCGCTGAAAAACCAGCGAAGGCCGCCCCGGTGGGCGGCCTTTTTTGTGTCCGCTCCCGGGGTCCGAACATCCTCGGAGAGGAAAACCCATGGTTCAGCTGTCCGGCATCACCCCGTCCGGTCACGTCCAGCTCGGCAACCACCTCGGCGCGTTGCGTCGCTGGGCGGCTGAGGGCGGGCCGGACGATCTGTATTTCGTGTCCGACCTGCATGCGATGACTACCGCGCACAATCCGGCGAAGCTGCGTTCGCTGGCGACTGAACAACTCGCGGTGCTGGTGGCCGCGGGGATCGCGCCGGAGCGGGTGTTCGTGCAGTCCGATCTTGCCCGGGAGCTGGGGGCGTTGACCTGGGTTCTGGAGTGCACCTGCTCCTACGGCGAGGCGGCGCGGATGATCCAGTTCAAGGAGAAATCCAAGGGCCAGGCCGGGGTGCGGCTCAGTTTGCTCACCTATCCGGTGCTGATGGCGGCAGACATCCTGTTGCAGGGCGCGGACGAGGTGCCGGTCGGCGAGGATCAGCGGCAGCACGTCGAACTGGCGCGCACGCTGGCCCGGCGGTTCAACTCCACCTACGGCGAGGTGTTCGTCGTTCCGGAGGCGACACTTCCTCCTGCCGGTGCGCGGGTGAAGGACCTGGCCGAGCCGACGCGGAAGATGTCCAAGTCCGCGCAGGATTCCGCGGGCGTGGTGTTCGTGCTCGACGAGCCGGACCAGATTCGGCGCAAGATCCGGAAGGCGCGTACAGACGGGGATTCGGTTCCGGCGTACGACCCGGAAAACCGGCCGGGGATCTCGAATCTGCTCGACATCCTGGCGGCCTGTGCGGGCGGCGACCCGGCGGAGCTGGCCGAGAAGTACCCCTCGTACGGCGTGCTCAAGGACGCTGTCGCCGACGCGGTGATCGAGGAGTTGCGTCCGGTCCGGGAGGGCACGCGGGCGCTGCTGGACGACGTCGCCGAGCTGGAGCGGGTTCGCAAGGCGGGCGCGGAAAGGGCGATCGACCGCAGTTCGCACCGGGTGTCGGCGGCGTTGCGGATGGTCGGGGCTGCTTGAAGGGGTCTCGTGAGTGCTGGTCGCGGTTCTAACCGTGAGCAGCACTCACGAGGTCGTGCAGCGCGGGCAGCAGGTCCCGGTCCGCCGGGAGCCAGTCCACATCATCCAGTTCGTCGTGCCCGACCCAGCGCAGCGCGGTGTGCTCCACCGCGCGCGGCTCGTCGCCGGGGGAAACCAGCGCGGCGGAATACACGCGCAGCACTTTTCCGCCCGGCAGCGGGATTTCCGGGCCGACCCGGTCGCCGACGGTGACCGCCACGTCCAGTTCCTCGTGGCATTCCCTGGCCAGCGCGAAGGCTTCGGTCTCGCCCTCCTCGACGCGCCCGCCCGGCAGTTCCCACTGCCCCGCGTGATGCGGCGGCCAGGCTCGTTGCTGGGCAAGAAGCTTGCCGTCGCGCACCAGTGCCGCCCCGACGATGACCGCGTCCATGCGCTCAGTCTCCCCCACCGGATTCACCGGTCCGCCCCCGCCCGCCAGGTGACCTCGAACCGCGCGCCGCCGTCCGGGGACTCGCCGACCCGCACCCCGCCCCCTCGGCGGCGCACCGTTTCGGCGACCATCGCCAGGCCCAGCCCGGTTCCGCCGGAGGACCGCGCCCGGTCGTCGGACACCCGGTAGAATCGGTCGAACACCTTGCTCCGGTGCTCGGGCGCGATGCCAGGGCCGTCGTCGTCCACCACGACCCGCACCTTCGACCGCGAAGCCAGCACGGACACGACGATCTGCCCGGACGCGTACCGGCAGGCGTTGCGCAGCAGGTTGTCCAGCACCAGCTCGACCTCCTGGTGCGCGGCCGACGCCCAGGCCTGCGCCACCGCGCTGCTCACCCGCGTGTCCGGCGTCCCGGACGGCAGCCGGCGCACGGCCGCGCGGACCTCGGAGACCACTTCGACCGGCTCCGCGGGCGGCACTTCGCCCGCATCGGAACGAGCGAGCGCGAGCAGGCCGTCGAGCAGGCCGGACAGCCGTTCAGATTCCTCGAGGATGTCCGAGAGCGTCTCCTGCGCCAGCTCCGGATCAGGATTCGTCACCGCCACCTCGGCCTGCACCCGGATCGACGCGACCGGCGAACGCAGTTCGTGCGCCGCGTCGCCGGTGAACCGGCGCAGCCGCTGGCTGACCTCTTCCTGGCGTTCGAGCAGCGCGTTGAATTCCTCGGCCAGCGCGCGCATTTCGTCGTGCGACGTCGGCAGCGGCAGCCGGGAACCGGGCGGCAGCGCGCGCACCAGCCCGCGCATCCGCGCCACCGGCCGCAGCGCGAGCCGCACCACCAGCCAGGTCGCCAGCCCCGCCACCAGCGCGCCGACCAGCGCGACCACGACCAGCCACAGCCCGCCGTAATGCACCGCGGCGGCGAACCCGACCAGCCCGGCCCCGGCGACGACCAGCCGCTGGCTGCCGTTCGGCGTGCTGACCACCTGGCCGCGCCAGCGCGATCCGTCGGACTGCACCGGCAAACCCGCCTTGAGCTGCGAGATCTCATGGCCGGTCAGCTTCGGCCGCGCCTGGCCGTCCGTCGGGTCCCCGGAAATGTCCAGCACTCGCACCGAAACCGGGTCCGCCACGGCCAGCGGCGTCCCGGCGGAGACCGCACCGGCCGCCGGGACGAGCGCGGCGGCCAGCTCCTTGTCGACCGAATCGGTGAGCAGCGGGTCGAGGTTGCGCGCGGCCAGCGCGGCGAGGCCGAGCAGACAGCCGAGGGTGATCGCCGAGGCCAGCACGGTGATCCGGACCTGCAGCGAACGGCGGCCCCACCACGACGACGGCAAGCCGGTCACCTGACCTCGTCGAGCTGGTCGTCGGAGGCGAGATAGCCGTGCCCGCGCACCGTCCGCAGGATCGAGCCCGCGCCGACCGCGTCGAGCTTGCGCCGCACGTAACCCACATACACCTCAACAAGATTCCGTGTGACAGCCTGCTCCTCGCCCCAGACCGCGCGCAGCAACTCGTCCTTCGTCACCACTGTGCCCGCACGGCCGACGAGGACCTCCAGCAAACCGAACTCGCGCGGGCTCAGCGGCACGTCCTGACCGTTCCAGCGCACCTGCCGCAGCGCCCGGTCGACCTCCAGCGCACCGAGTTTCAGCGCGCCGCGCGACGCGTCCGGCCCGGCGCGCCGCAGCACCGCCCGCACCTGAGCGACCAGCACCACGAACGAGAACGGCTTCACGAGGTAGCCGTCCGCGCCGAGGTCGAGACCGTCGGCCTGGTCGATCTCACCGTCCTTCGCGGACACCAGCAGCACCGGCGTCGTCACGTTCTCCGCGCGCAGCCGTTCCAGCACGCGGTAGCCGGACAAACCGGGCAGCATGATGTCCAGCAGCACTACGTCGAACGAACCGGTCCGCGCGAGCTGCAGCCCGGTCGGCCCGTCCGCGGCGGTGACCACGTCCATGTCCTCCGCGCGCAGGCCGCGCTGCAGCGCCTTGCGCACACCAGGTTCGTCGTCGACCACCAGCACCCGAGGTTTCACGATCCTCATCATGACCGGTTCGCGCAGCTGACGCGCGTACTCTCAGTGCCATCTCAGCTGAGCGGGCCGAACATTCAGTGGTATCTCAGCGTCGGCAGGGGAACGTCTGCACCGGGAGCCGGGCCCACCAGAGCCCGGGAACACAGGGAGAGACGAGATGGATCCGAAGAAGAAGGCCATCACAGCGGCCGTCGTCGGCACCGCGCTCGGCGTGGGCGGACTGGTCGTCGTGGCGATGCCTGCCTCGGCGGGGGACGCGCCGAAGCTGCCTCAGGTCAGCGCGGAGGAACTGGTCCAGTCGGTGGTCACCGCGAAGCCCGCGCCGTTCGACGGCACGGTGACGGTGAGCAACGACCTCGGCCTGCCGAAGATGGCGACGGGCGCGGTCCCGGGGGCGAGCGCGCTGGGCGTCGACTCGGCACAGGTGTTCAGCGACGGCACCGGCAAGACGAAGGTGTCGCTCACCAAGGGGCAGGCGCAGGAGACGATCGTCCACAGCGGCAACACCGTGTGGGACTACGACTCCAAGACCAACAGCGCGACGAAGACCACCATCCCGGGGGACGTGGCGACCAAGCACAACCCGGTCGACGGCAAGACGGCCGACCCGTCCACCGCGGCCAAGGAACTGCTCGCCAAGGTGCGCGAAAGCAGCAACGTCGCGGTCGACGGCACGGCCACGGTCGCCGACCGGCCCGCGTACGAACTGGTCCTCACTCCGAAGCCGACCGAACGCACGCTGCTGCGCGAGATCCGCGTCGCGATCGACTCGCAGACCCGGATGCCGCTGCGGCTTTCGGTGCTGAGCAACGGAACCACCGCACCTGCGCTGGAACTGGCGTTCAGCAAGATCGAATTCGCCGACCAGTCGGCCGATCTGTTCGCCTTCACCCCGCCCAAGGGCGCGAAGGTGACCGAGAAGCAGGCCAAGATCGACGAGCGCGACAAGGCGCTCGCGAACGAGGCCATGCAGGCGACGAAGCTCGTCGGCGACGGCTGGGACACCGTCGTCACCGGCAAGGTGCCCGCGGACCTGATGAAGCCGAAGCAGGCACAGGGCGAGGAAAAGAGCGCGGACGCGCAGAAGATGCTGAGCCGGTTCGCCAAGCGGGTCAACGGCCCGTGGGGCAGCGGTTACCTCTTCACCACCAAGGTGGGCGGCGCGGTACTGACCGACGACGGCCGGTTCGCCGCCGGCGCGGTCCCGGAGCAGGTGCTCTACGAAGCGCTGGGCGCCAAGTGACCAGCACCGCGGTCGAAACCGGGGCGGGCATCTCGGACGAGGTGCCCGCCCCGGCGGTCCCGCTGGCCGCGCGCACCCGAGGGTTGCGCAAGGTCTACCGCAGCACGGTCGCGGTGGACCACGTGGACCTGGACGTGCCCGAGGGCGCCGTGCTCGGCATGCTCGGGCCCAACGGTTCGGGCAAGACGACCACGATCCGGATGCTGCTCGGGCTCGTCCGCCCGACGGCGGGCGAGGTCGAACTGCTCGGCCGGAAAATGCCGGAGGAATCCGCGCACGCGCTGCCGGACGTCGGCGCGCTGGTCGAGGGGCCGGGCTTCCACCCGTTCCTCTCCGGCCGCGACAACCTGCTGCGGTTCGCCGCCGCCGAACCGCGGCTGGCCTCGTCCGCGATCCCCGGCGCGGTCGACGCCGCGCTGGACCGGGTCGGGCTGTCGGCCGCCGCGCGCCGCCGGTACAAGGGCTATTCGCTCGGCATGAAACAACGGCTCGGCTTGGCCAGCGCGCTGCTGGTGCCGCGCCGGATGGTCGTGCTCGACGAACCCACCAACGGCCTCGATCCGGCGGGTACCAGGGAGATCCGCCGTATCATCGCCGATCTGCACTCCGACGGCGTGACCGTGGTGGTGTCCTCGCATCTGCTCGCCGAGGTCGAAGCGACCTGCACGCACGTGGCGGTGCTGCAGTCCGGAACGGTGGTCGCCCAGGGGGAACTGGCCGACCTGCTCGAATCGGGGAACGCCGCGCTGCTGGTCCGCACTCCGGACGCCGAGCAGGCGGTGGAAACGTTGCGGGAGCACCGGATCGGGGCCCGGCTGACACCGGACGGCATCCGCGCCGACCTCACCGCGACGCCCGCGCCGCGAGTGCTGCAGGTGCTCGTGCAAGCGGGGGTCGAGGTGCACGAGGCGACCCGGGCGCGGACCGGGCTGGAGGACCTGTTCGCGCGGCTGACCGAAGGGGAATCGGCGGCAGGCGAAGAATCCGAGGGGGACGCATGACCGCCATGGCTGTTTCGGTGCCGGTGAGCCGGACCGGGCACGACACGGTGCCGTTGTTCCGGCTGATCGCCGCGGAACTGCGCTGGATCTTCCGCAGGCCGCGCACGCTCGCCGTGCTGGGACTGCTGGCGCTGGTGCCGATCGTGGTCGGGATCGGCCTCACCCTGGTCGGCCAGAACTCCGGGAGCGACGCACCGGACGACAGTGGCGGCGCGCTCCTGGTGTCGGCGGTGAACAACGCGTTCGTACTGCCGATCGCCGCGATGGTCATGACGCTCACGCTGCTGCTGCCGCTCGCCTCCGCGATGGCGGGCGCGGACGCGATCGCCGGCGAGGCCGCACACGGCACGCTGCGCGGCTGGCTCATCGCGCCGGTCAGCCGGGGACGGCTGCTGACGGTCAAGGCGTTCGGCGTCGCGACGGTGTCCGTGGTCGCGGTACTCGCGATGTGCGTGACCGGGGTGGCCACCGGGTTGATCATCAACGGCACGGACTCGCTGTTCACGCTGTCGGGCACCACGCTGTCGCTCGGCGAGGCGCTGCTGCGGATCCTGCTCGTCGGCGGCTGGATCGTGCTGCAGCTGTGGGCGGTCGGCGCGATCGCGCTGGCGGTGTCGAGCTGGACCGAACACCCGATGCTCGTGGTCGCCTCGGTGCTGGCCATGAACATCGTCTTCACCATCCTCGGCTTCCTGACCTCGCTGAAGTGGCTGCATCCGTTCCTGCTCACCCGGAACTGGACGCTGGCCCCCGCTTCGGTCCTGCAAGATCCGATGACGTTGTCGATGATCGGCGAGGGCGCGGTCCGCGCGGCCTGCTACATCGTGGTCGGGCTTTCGCTCGCCTACGCGCGCCTCGTCACCCGGGACGGCTGACCTGGGGGTTCAGCCCACCACGGCGATCCCGTCCGGATCCGGTGCGAGCCGGACGGGATCGCCTGCCCGGAAATCCGCTCCGGCCGGGGCGATAGCGTCCACAGTGGACTCGCCGCACCGGACGACCAGGCGCAGGTGCTCCCGCCGGTGCACCGCGGCGGTTACCTCGCCGGGCACGCCTTCGGCTGACACTTTCAAACCGTGCGGGCGCAATCCGAGCCGCACCGGGCCGTCGTCCACTCCCGAGAGTTCGACAGTGCCCAACTCGGTCCGCACCACGCCATCGGCCGCGGTGCCGTCCAGGAACGTAGTGACACCAAGGAATCGCGCCACGTCTTCGTCCACCGGCCGGTTCCACACCGACCGGACCGCGCCCTCCTGCCGGATTTCCCCAGCGTCGAGCACGGCGACGCGATCGGCGAGCGTGAACGCTTCCTCCTGATCATGCGTCACCAGCAGCGCGGTGATCTTGCTGCGCCGCAACAGATCCGCCAGATCGATAGCCAGCTGCTCCCGCAGTCCAGCGTCCAATCCGGACAGTGGCTCGTCCAGCAGCAGCAAGCGCGGCTCCGGAGCCAGCGCGCGAGCCAGCGCGACCCGCTGCGCCTGCCCGCCGGACAGCTCCGTCACCCGCCGCCGCTCGTACCCTTCCAGGCCGACCAGCTTCAGCAACTCCTTGACGCGCGTCGCGTGGCGGTCTCGGGGCACGCCGTGCATCCGCAGGCCGAACGCGATATTCGCGGCGACGTCACGGTGCGGAAACAGCTGTCCGTCCTGGAAAACCAGACCGAATTCGCGCTTGTGCACCGGCACCGCGGCGAGGTCGGCACCGTCCCACGAAACCGAACCGGACGACACCGGCTCCAGCCCGGTGATCGCGCGCAGCAGCGTCGACTTGCCCGAACCGGACGGTCCCAGCAACGCGAGCACCTCGCCGTCGGCGATGTCCAGCTTCGCGTCGCGGACCGCGGCGAACGATCCATAGTGGACCGTCAGATCCCTTACCGTGAGCGCCATCAGAACTCCCCGACTGTGCTGCGGCCGCGGACCGAGCCGAACCGGTCGATCAGCGCCACCGCCACCACAGTCACCACCATGAGCAGGGCGCACGCGGAGTACGCCATCTGGTTGTTCAGCTCCCCCGGCCTGCTGATCAGCGTCGCGACCGCCACCGGCAGCGTCGGCGCGTCCGGCCGGGCGAGGAAACTGGTCGCGCCGAATTCTCCGAGCGCGACGACGTACCCGAAGCCCGCCGCGGCCACCACCGACCGCGCGACCAGCGGAAAGTCGATCTCCCGCCACACCCGGGCCGGACTCGCGCCGAGCGTCGCGGCGGCCTGGCGCAGCCGGACGTCGACCGCGCGCAGCACCGGCAGGATCATCCGCACCACCAGCGGCATGATCACCAGCGCCTGGGCGAACGGCACGAGCAGCGGCGACGTCCGCAGGTCGCCGGGCAGCGCGTCGAGGGTCACGAGATAGCCGAAGCCGACGGTCACCGCGGAGACTCCGAGCGGCAGCATCAACGCGACGTCCATGGTTTCGCCCATCCCGCGCGCGAGCCCGCCTGGCGAACGGCGAAGCGCCACCAGCACGACACTCGCGACCAGGCCGACGGCCATCGCCAGCAGCGTCGCGTCGGTGGCCGCGGCGAGCGAATTCTGCGCCGCGATCCAGCCGGACACCTGCAGCGCGCCGTTCTGTCCCACGGTGTTCAGCGCCCGATACCCGGCGAGACTCCATCCGTCCGAAGTGGACACCGACTCGACGAGCAGCGAGACGATCGGCGTCAGCAACAGACCAAGCACGGCGATCGCGGCACCGACCGTCCACCACTCTCCGCCTCGCGGCCGACGCGCCGTGACCTGCGCGGACCGCAGCTTCACCGCGTTTTCCCGCTTCCGTCGTGCCACGGCGCCCAGCACCAGCGCGGCGACGACAGCCGCGAACTGGATCAACGACAACGCAGCCGCGCCGGAGAGGTCCAGCAGGTCGACGGTCCGGAGGTAAATCTCCGTCTCCAGCGTCCGGTAGCTACCGCCGCCAAGGATCAGCACCACGCCGAAACTGGTGGCGCAGAACAGAAACACCACCGCCGCCGCGGACGCCACAGCCGGGCCGAGCGCAGGCAAAGTCACCGACCGGAACGCCCGCCACGGCGACGCACCGAGCGCACGCGCCGCCTCGGTCGCTCGCGGATCGAGGTGCGCCCACAACCCGGCGACCGTGCGCGCGACGACTGCGACGTTGAAGAACGCGTTCGCCAGCACGAGCGGCAGCACGCCGCCGTCCGGCCAGATCGCGCGGAAAGCCAGGCCGACGACCACCGTCGGCAGCACGAACGGAACCAGCACGATCGTCCGCGCGAGTCCGACCCCCGGCAGCCGAACCCTCGCCAGGAGATAGGCCACCGGCAGCCCGGCGAGCACCGCGACCACGGTCGACGCGGCCGCGCTGGCCAGCGTGAACCCGGCGAGCCGCCACGTCTGCGGGTCGCCGAGCACGGTGTCGACGCCGCCCGCGGAAAACCCCCGGCCGACGATCGCGACGACCGGCCAGGCGAAGAACACCACCAGGAACGCGACCGGCAGCAGGCCGAGCAGCGTGAGCCCGATGGTGCGCGCGGGGATCACGCGCCCATGAGCGAGCGCCATTCCCCGATCCACTTCTCCCGGCCCGCCTGCACCTTGTCCGCGGGCATGGTGGCCGGCGTCTGCGGCTGCGGCGCCGCGGTGGCCCAGCCGGCGGGCAGCTCGACACCTTGGCGCGCCGGGTAGACGTACATGTTCGCCGCGACCGTCGTCTGGAACTGCTGCGACAACAGGAAGTCGACGACCTTCTGCGCCTGCGGGATCTGCTTGCCGTTGGTGAGCACGCCCGCGTACTCGACCTGGCGGAAACAGGTGTCGAGCAGCGCCTTGGTGCGCGGTTTGCCGTCCTCGCCGAGCTCAGCGGCCGGGGACGAGGCGTAGGACACGACGATCGGCCGCGGGCCCTTGCCCGACGAGCCGGAGAAGTCCTTGGTGTAGGCCTCCTCCCAGCCGCTGACGGTCTTGAGGCCGTTGTCCTTCAGCTTCTGCCAGTAGCCCTGCCAGCCGTTCTCGCCGAACTTCGCGACCGTGCCGAGCAGGAAGGCCAGGCCCGGCGACGCGGTGGCCGGGCTTTCCGCGACCGTCAGGTCCTTGTACTTGGGGTCGGCGAGGTCGTCGTAGGTCTTCGGCTCCGGAAGGCCCTTGCTCGCGAAGTAGGCCGGGTCGATGTTCACGCAGACGTCGCCGAGGTCGACCGCCGCCAGCCGGTGCTGCGGGTCGACGGAGTAACGCTGCGGGCCGCGGTCCGCCTCCGGGCTGGTGTAGGGCTGGAAGACGCCCTCGCTGAGCGCACGCGAGGCGAAGGTGTTGTCGACGCCATACGCGACGTCGCCGATCGGGCTGCCCTTGGTGAGCACGAGCTTGTTGGTGAGCGCGCCCGCGTCGCCGGACTTGAGGATCTTGAGCTTGATCCCGGACTGGCGCTGGAAGGCGTCGAGCACGTCCTGCGGGGCGGCGAACGAATCGTGCGTGACCAGCGTGACGGTCGGGGTCTGCTGGTCCGAGCTCGCGGACGACCCGCCGGAGTCGCCGCCGGACAGCGAACAAGCGCTGGCGAGCACCGAGACCATGGCGAGTCCTGCCACCGTGCGGACGGTCCGCGACATCATTCTTCCCCTCCTGCACTGCGCCGGATGAGGGAGAGCGATACGGCCTCCCTACGCCGGCATGATCCGGATCCAGGTGCTAACGGTCGCGGGTGGAAGGCCCGCCTCTCAGCCCGGCGTACCGGACTCCCGTGGCAATGCCGCAGCGTAGCCGACACCATGGAGTGATGACGCAGCTATTGAACGACTCGGCAGTGGACCAGGCCCTCAGTGCCGTTCCGGAGTGGCGGCGCGAGGACGACACCATCGTGCGCGAGGTCGAACTCCCGGCCTTCCCGGCCGCGATCGAGGTGGTGGACCGGGTGGCCGAACTCGCCGAGGAAGCCGACCATCATCCCGACATCGACATCCGCTGGCGGACGCTGACCTTCCGCCTCAGCACCCACTATCTGGGCGGGCTGACCGAACGCGACTTCGCACTGGCCAGGCAGATCGACGAGGTGCTGGCGGCCCGCTGACCAGGTGTGATGTCGGCAACGATGGCAACATGACCGGCCCCCTCGCGCGTTTCCCGGACAGACGCGAAGGAAGGAGGCCGGGATGGTCCAGGCACTCGTGGTGGGAATGGGTTCGTTCGGCCTGATGGTGGCCGCTGCGGGAGGGGTGCTGTGGCACACCGCGCGCACCCGGCGTGACCTTGATCACAAGCGGTAACAGTGAGCTAGATCAAGGCGCTATTCCAGCGGAATCGTCGGCACTCGCCCCGCTAGGACCCGCCATGAACAGCACTTCCGCCCAGCTCACCGCCGCACAGCGCACGTGGGTCGCGGTGTTCTCGACCGCTGTCGTCCTCCTGTCGATGGTGGTGCTCGGCCTGCTCGGCTGAGCGTCAGCCGGTTTCCTCGGCGAACGTCCAGACCCGCTTGAGCGGCACGTCCCGGCGAATGCTCTCGGGCAGCCGCTCGTAGCGGGCGAACAGTTCGTCGAGGAGATCCTTCGAATCCCAGACCCGGATGGTGAACCGCTGGGTCGACAGGTAGCGCGTGGCCTCGCGCGTGATGCCACCCCACGCCACCAGGAGCCCGTGGTCAGCGGAGTGCGTGGAGATCGCTCCCTGCAGCTGCTGCACGACCGGGAGCCCCCACCGCGCCTGCTTCGGACTTCACCTGCACGACGATCTTCGGCGACACCCCTCCCCTGGGACGTTCCAGTGTCGAGCATAACGACGAATCGCGCCCAAAACGGTCCTCAGCCATCACTGGGCGGCAAAGCTCCCGTCGCGGTTCCCCGGTGCCAGTTCGCGTGCTCGACCCACCCCGGCGGCAGCCACTGCCCGGTGA
The DNA here is from genome assembly GCF_053611505.1 of Amycolatopsis sp. NPDC054798. Classification (NCBI taxonomy): domain Bacteria; kingdom Bacillati; phylum Actinomycetota; class Actinomycetes; order Pseudonocardiales; family Pseudonocardiaceae; genus Amycolatopsis; species Amycolatopsis sp. NPDC054798. The sequence continues at coordinate 12,371 of NZ_JBSHAM010000025.1, forward strand.
CGAGCTGCGGATGCCGGGGATGCACCGCGTTCGCCCACGTCACGAACAGCAACTCGGCCCACTCCGACTGGATCAGCCAGGACACCGGGCCGCTTTTGCCGTTCCCCGTCACGTGCACGACGCCCGGGGCGACCATCTCCGCACCGGTGATGCCCGCCCAGTGCCACGCGTTCACCTGCGGCGTGTGGAGATGGAATCCGTACTCGCTCAGGTAAAGCGCGCCGTGCGCGATCGGCACCCAGCGCGGGACTGCGGCCGCGGCCGCCGCCTGCCGTGCTCGTGACTTGGCGATCGCCCCGCCCACCAGGGAACCCGCCACGAGCCCGACGCCGAGCGCTCCCGTCCCGAACACCATCGGCGTCGACACGCTCCAGCTTCCGTCCCCGATCGCCCGGAAGTCCGAGACCACGACCGCCCCGGTCGCCCAGAACCGCTCCCCGGCCACGTTCCGCCCCGGAAACGGCGCGAGCACTTCCTCGACCTGGCTGAGATCGGCGTCGCCCGCCATCAACGCCGCCAGGTGGCAGGTGTAGCTCAGCACGTCGTCGCGATAGGTCCACGGCGGCGCCATCGGATCTCTCGCCATTCAAACCCCCTCGCCGAATGAGGGGGCGATCGTAGCGGAATGCCGGGGACCTATTCGGACGGGGAAATGGTGTGCCGCAAGGAATATTCCCCTCCGGCTAACCGATCCGGAACCGCTCCCGGTACTCGCTGGGCGTCGTGTTCAAGGTCCTCCGAAAAGAGCGGTTCAGTGTCGAAACAGTGCCGAATCCGCAAGCTCCGGCAATCCGCGACAACGTTTCGTCAGTAGTCTCCAGCCGATGCCGGGCCGCCTCGACCCGAGCGTGCTCGACGTAGGCGGCGGGCGTCATCCCCAGCTCCGCCTTGAACACCCGCGTGATCTGCCGATCCGTGACGTGGGCGTGCGCGGCGAGATCGGCGACTGTCAACGGATCCGCCAAGTGCGCGGCGATGTAGTGCCGCAGCTCGTCGACGCGCCGGGTAGCGGACGCAGGCTCCAGCGACACGCTGAACTGGCTCTGCCCACCCGGCCGTCGCAGGAACATCACGAGCTGGCGAGCCACCCGCGAGGCCAGCTCCGGACCGCAATCGTCGGCCACCAGCGCCAACGCGAGATCGAGGCACGCACTCAACCCGGCTCCGGTCCACACACTGCCGTCGCGGATGAAGATCGGGTCGGCGTCGACCGTCACCTCCGGATGCTCCTCGGCGAGCTGGCGCGCGGTCGACCAGTGCGTCGTGGCGCGTTTGCCTTCGAGCAGCCCGGCCGCCGCGAGGATGTGCGCGCCGACGCAGACGGACGCCACCCGCCGCGTCTGCCCGGCCAGCCGCCTGACCTCCTCGACCACCGCCGGGTCGCATTGCGCGACGATCTCCCCGTTCTCCCCCGTCGTCACCGCGCCGGGCACGATCAGGGTGTCGATCGCCTTCCCCGACAGGTCCGCGAAGGTCACGTCCGGCAAGACGCGCACCCCGGCGGAGGTCGTCACCGGCTCCAGCGTCTCGGCCGCGAGCACCACCCGGTAGCCCGCCGGACGGTCCATTTCCCGCTGCAGCAAGGAAAACACCTCAGCGGGCCCGGTCACGTCGAGCAGGTCGATCCGATCGAACAGGACGACGACCAGCAGCCTCTCCATCACACCCCCCCATGTCGGTTTCTGCGCGTTGCATGTCATTGCCGACATCCAGGGTCGAGCCTAGCGTCGATCGTGCGGAAACCGAAAAGAGAGGAAACCCGAACATGGCAAGGAAAACGCTGCGGGAACTGAACGGGCTCGACCAGACCCCGGCGACGCTGGCCGACGCGACGCTGATCATGGTCGACTACCAGAACACCTACACCCGCGGCGTGATGGAACTGGACGGCTGGCAACCGGCGCTGACCGCGGCTCGGCATTTGCTAGCCAAGGCCCGCGCCGCCGGAACGAAGGTGATCCACGTGGTCAACGACGGCGGCGAAGGCACGCCCTACGACATCCGGGCCCAGATCGGCAGCATCCACCCGGACGTCGCCCCGGTCGAGGGCGAGCCGGTCGTCGTGAAGGGCGCGCCGAACTCCTTCGTGAACACCGACCTTGGCACGCGGGTCGACGCGGCCGGGCACAAGAACGTGGTGATCGCCGGGTTCATGACCAACATGTGCGTCACGTTCACTACCGAAGGCGCGTTCCTGCGCGGCAACCACCCGACCGTCGTCGCCGACGCCTGCGCCACCCGCCCGTTGCCGACTCCGGCCGGCGAGGTCAGCGCTGAGCAGCTGCACAACAGCGCGTTGGCGACCATCGGGGATCTGTACGGCGTGGTCGTTCCCAGCGTCGCCGAGCTGAACCTCGGCCTCTGACCTCTGGCCTCGGCAGGACCGTCCTGCCGAGGCTGGCTGGTTAGTAATCGATGAACCCCGCGACGACCTCGCGTACTACTCCGTCGGCTCCCGGAGTGCCGTAGAAGTAGACCGACCCGTAGCCCCAGAGGTATTCGTCGATCACGTCCTCGAGTTCGCCCTCGACCGGCCAGCCTTCTTCGTTGACCTGAAAGAGAAACTGATGCCCGTCGGCGCGCACGGCGTCGGCGTAGCTGGGCTCGTTCTGCATCAGCACCGGCTCGTCCCCGAACTGCACGAGCGCGATCGTGTCCTCGGCCGCCGCGGAAAGCGCCGCCGAGCGGAGCCCGGGCCACCCCAGATCGGCTCGTTCTCCTCGGGGCGAGGGTGCGTGCACGAGAGCGCGCATCGCCATGTCGGGGTATTCGAGGTCGCTGTCGCCGATGTCGAATCCGTTGCGCAGCAACACTGAAACCTCGCAGCCCGGGGACCACGGAGCTGCGGGGACAGTCAGCAGGTAGCGGTGAGTCGCGAGGAGCGCGTGCTTCTCGATGGCCAACGGAGGCGCTCCGCCGAGGCGTCCCCCGTCCTCGCGATCGGGCAAGGACGGGGTGAAGAGCACGGGCATGCGGAGAGCTTACGGGCACTGGTCCCTGGTCAGGGCTTGTCGGTGAAGAAGGGGACGATCGGCTTCAACGCCTCGGGTGGGCGACGACGATCCCGGGATAGGTCTTCGCTTCGTCGAAGTCTGGCGGGAAATGCAAGTCCGCCGCGATGTCCCCATGCATGTCGCGGTTGCGGAACTTGACGTGCTCGACGGTGGCCATGAATCCTCCTCAGTCAGGCCCGGGGCGTTTCCCCGGTCTGACCTCCACACTCGCTCGCGGCACCGAGCCGAACCAGTTCGTGTTCTTTCCTGGGAAGGATCCTTCCCAGGAAAGAAGCGAAGCTGGGGATCAGACGTTGAAGCGGAACTCCACCACGTCGCCGTCCGCCATCACGTAGTCCTTGCCCTCCATGCGGACCTTGCCCGCCGAACGCGCGGCCGCCATCGAACCAGCGTCGACGAGGTCCGCGAACGACACGATCTCCGCCTTGATGAAGCCGCGCTCGAAGTCCGTGTGGATGACGCCCGCGGCCTGCGGGGCGGTCGCGCCCTGCGGGATGGTCCAGGCGCGGGATTCCTTCGGGCCAGCCGTCAGGTACGTCTGCAGGCCGAGCGTGTGGAAGCCGGCGCGAGCGAGCGCGTTCAGGCCCGGCTCCAGCTGGCCGACGGACTCCAGCAGTTCGCGCACGGACTCCTCGTCGTCCAGCTCCAGCAGCTCGGCCTCGACCTTCGCGTCGAGGAACACCGCGTCCGCCGGGGCGACGAGCTTCGTCAGCTCCTCGCGGCGCGCCTCGTCGGTCAGCACGGCCTCGTCGGCGTTGAAGACGTACAGGAACGGCTTCGTGGTGAGCAGGCTCAGCTCGCGCAGCGCCTCGCCGTCGATGTCCTTCTGCGCCTGGAACAGCGTGCGCCCGGAGTCGAGGATTTCCTTGGCCTTCTGAGCGTTTTCGAGCGCCGGCCGCGCTTCCTTCTTGGTGCGCGCCTCTTTCTCCAGCCGCGGCAGGGCCTTTTCGAGCGTCTGCAGGTCGGCGATGATCAGCTCGGTGTTGATCGTCTCGATGTCGGACATCGGGTCGATCCGGCCGTCGACGTGCACCACGTCCGGGTCGTCGAACACGCGGATGACCTGGCAGATCGCGTTGGCCTCGCGGATGTTGGCGAGGAACTTGTTGCCGAGCCCGGCGCCCTCGGACGCGCCCTTCACGATGCCCGCGATGTCCACAAAGGACACGACGGCGGGCACGGTCTTCTCCGAGGAGAAGATCTCGGCCAGCTGGTCCAGCCGCGGGTCCGGCAGCGGCACGACGCCGACGTTGGGCTCGATCGTGGCGAACGGGTAGTTCGCGGCGAGCACGTCGTTGCGGGTCAGCGCGTTGAACAGGGTGGACTTGCCGACGTTGGGCAGGCCGACGATACCGAGGGTGAGACTCACGACCGGTAAGTCTACGTGCTGCGCGAAGGCCGCCGCCGACCCGGTAACGTCGTGTCGGTTTTCCGCCAGTCAGGGCTCTCACCTGCTGGCATCATCGACGGCATGGCTACCTCGACCATCCCGATCTGGCGCGACACCGAGCGCTGCTACCGCGCGGTGACCGCCCGCGACCAGCGGTTCGACGGCCAGTTCATCATGGCGGTGCGCACCACGGGCATCTACTGCCGCCCGTCCTGCCCGGCGCTCACGCCGAAGGAACAGAACGTCCGCTTCTACCCCACTTCGGCAGCCGCACAGGCCGGCGGCTTCCGTGCGTGCCGCCGCTGCCTGCCGGACGCGGTCCCCGGTTCGCCGGATTGGAACGTGCGCGCCGACCTGGCCGCCCGCGCGATGCGGTTGATCTCGGACGGCCTGGTCGAGCGCGAAGGCGTGCCCGGCTTGGCCCGTCAGCTCGGCTACTCGGAACGCCAGCTAGGACGCGTGCTGACGGCCGAGCTGGGTGCAGGCCCGATCCGCCTCGCCCGAGCGCATCGCGCTCACTCCGCGCGGTTGTTGATCGAAATGTCGCAGCTGCCGCTCACCGACGTCGCATTCGCCGCCGGGTTCTCCAGCATCCGGCAGTTCAACGAAACGATCCGCGAAGTGTTCGCGACGACGCCATCTCAGCTGCGCGCAGCGAGCCTGCGGCGAGGAAACCGCAACGAACCAAGCGGCGCGACGCGGCTCAGCCTCCGCCTGCCGTTCCGCGCACCGTTCGACGCAGCGGGAGTGCTGAACTACCACTCTTCGCGGGCTCTGCCAGGCATCGAAGCCGTCTCGGACGACGGTTACGGTCGCACCTTGCGGCTGCCTCACGGCCCAGGCTCGGTGTGGGTCAGCCCGCGCGCTGGCTATGTGCAGTGCGACCTGGCGCTCTCCGACCTGCGTGACCTGAGCAGCGCCGTCAGCCGGGTACGACGGCTGTTGGACCTCGACGCCGACCCGGAAGCCGTCTCCCGCGTGCTCTCCGCCGACGCGGCCCTGGCCCCGCTGGTCGCCGCCGCGCCGGGCATCCGTGTGCCCGGTGCTGTCGACGGCCCGGAAGTCCTGCTCCGCGCCCTGCTCGGCGAGGACGTGGCCGACATCGTCAAACTCGGCGAACCAGTCCCGCCTGCCGACCCGCCGATGGACACCCTGACGACTCTCTTCCCCACTTCGTCAGCCATCGCCGAGGCCGACGTAAAGCCGCTGGTCAAGACGGTCGCCGCCGCGATAGCCGCCGGGGACCTGGATCCGCACGTCGGCCGCGACGCCGACGATCTGCGCACCGAAATGCTCTCGGCCGGCGTCGATTCCGCCACCGCCGACTACGTCGTGATGCGCCTGCTCGGCGCTCCCGACGTCCAGTTGGCCAACGACCCAGCCGTCCGCCGCGGCGCCGCCGAGCTGGGCATTGACCTGACGACGTCCGCACGCGGCTGGCAGCCGTGGAGTTCCTACGCCAGCCGGTATCTCAGTTCCCGAACCTCTTGAGGAGACTTTCCCCGTGCCCACCGCCTTCTGGTCCACTTTGGACACCAAGATCGGTCCGTTCACCGCAGTGGTGGCAGGCGACGGAGCCGTCCTGGCTTCCGGCTGGACGGGCGACGTCGCCGAGTTGACGCCGCTCATCTCGCCGTCCCTGGCCCCGACGACCCTGACCGAACGCCGCGAACTGGGCCCAGCGACAGCCGCGATCCGCCGCTACCACGGCGGCGACCTCGACGCCGTCGTCGACATCGAGGTGCGGCAGCGCTCCGGCCCGTTCCGCGAGCATGCGTGGGAGATGCTGCGCAAAGTCCCGGCCGGTAGCCCAGTGAGCTACGCGGAGTACGCCACCCTCTCCGGAAACCCGTCCGCGGTCCGCGCGGCCGCGACCGCCTGCGCCCGCAACGCGGCTGCGCTGTTCGTGCCTTGCCACCGGGTCGTCCGGACCGGCGGAGCGATCGGCAACTTCCGCTGGGGCGTGGACGCTAAGCGGTGGCTTCTGCACCACGAAGAGTCCGCCTGACGGGTTCGCGCGGGGTTGGGGTGGCTTGCGGGGTTGGGCTGGGTTTGGGGTTCGCCAGGTTGGGGTTGGCCAGGTGTCGGCGGAGGATCGATCCGCCGACAACGCCCGCTCTCCAACGCAGGCCCGCCGCTTCCGGACTCGTCGCGGCTGGCTCGCCGCAGCTAGCACGCTGGCTCATGGCACTACCGCGTCGCCAAAGCCTCGGCTCGCCGCAGCCAGCGCGCGGCCTCGAGTGGCCACTCCAAACTCGCCACAGGCAGCGCACGGCCTCGCCACTCCAGCTCGCCGCAGCCAACCGCGCGGCCTCACCGCTCCAGGCCCGCCTCGCCTCCGCTGGCTCGCCGCCCAAACGTGCCGCCGCACGGAGCAGCACCTAGCCGACCAACTGCTCCCGCCACGACCAGCACGTCATCCCGCGAACCGCCCACCAGCATCCGCCACAGCAAGCACGCCACCGCACAGATCCACGCCAACCGTCCACGGCCAACCAGCCGCCGCGTCGCCCGCATCCTGCTTACCCACTTCAGGCCAAGCCGTCCGGCCACCCACCCAGCCCGCACCACCTCGGCACAAGAGCTTGGGCCAGTCACCCGCCGCAGGCACGCCCTCATCTCATCCGGCCATCTGCAGCTCCACTCTCGACCCGGTGCGGGACTTCCGCACCCGCAGCCGCGTGGGGATGCGCTGGCGAAGTTCCTCGACGTGCGACACCAGGCCCACCACCCGCCCGCCAGCGCGGAGTTCGTCGAGGATGTTCATCACCACGTCCAGCGTTTCGGCGTCCAGGGTGCCGAAACCCTCGTCCACGAAGAGGGTGTCGAGCAGCGCACCGCCGGTTTCGCCTGCCACCACGTCAGCAAGGCCCAACGCCAGCGACAGCGACGCGAGGAACGACTCGCCCCCTGACAGGGTCTTCGCCGGACGCACCGCGCCGGAGTAGTCGTCCAGCACGTCGAGGCCGAGGCCGCCCCTCGTACCGCGCGCGCCGGCCGCGTCCGAGTGCACGAATGAGTAGCGGCCCTGGCTCATCGTCCGCAGCCGCGCGGTCGCCGCGAGCGCGACCTCTTCCAGCCGAGCAGCCAGCACGTACGAGCGCAACGACATCTTCCGCGCGTTCTGCCCTCTGCCATTGACCACTTCGGACAGCGCCCGGAGTTCGGCGTACTCCTCTTCCAACGGCCGCAGCTCCGACAGCGCCTTGCTCAACCGTCCGGCGAGCTTCACCAGTTCGCGGTGTTGTGCTGAGACCGCTTGCTGCGCGGCAAAAGCGGTGTCTGCGCGCGCACGCGTCTCCTTCGCCCGCTCGGCCAGCGGCGCGACGTCCACCGCATCATCCGGCGAGATCCCGAACAGTTCCGGTTGCGCGAGCATCTCCCGCGCACCGGCGGCCATCGCTTTCGCCTCGGCGAGGCCCTGTTCGAGCTTCGTGACCTGCTCGTCGGTCCGGACCGCGGCGCGCATTTCCTCAAGGGCCGAGAACCCCTTGGCGTGCAACGAGATTTCCACCAGATCGCGTTGCTCCGCGAGCCGGGCCTCCGCTCCCGACACCGCGGTGTGCGCCTCCGCCGCCAAGTCGAGCGCGCCGGCGAACGTGAGCAGGTGCTGCCGCCGGGCGGGAACGTCCGAGAACTCTCCCCGGCCCGCGATCAGCCGTTGTTCACGTTCGGCCATCCGCTCGTCCAACGCCCGGATCTCGCTCTTCGCCTCGGTGACCGTCTGCTCGGCGAAGCGACGCTGTTCGGTCAACTGCTCGGCACCGCGCTCCAGCTCCGCGACCTTCCGGTTCAGCTGGTCCTTGCGCTGCGCAATGCCGGAGAGTTCCGCGACGACCGTGCGGGCTTCGGTCAGCGCGGTCGCGATTTCCTCCGCAGTGCGTCCGTCCAGCCGCTCGCGCAAGGCGACGACCCGCGCCTTGACCTCTTCCAACGCGGACACCACGCGCTGACGCAACGCCGACGCCTTCTGTTCGGCTTCTTCGGCCGCGCGTTCTTCGGCCGCGTCAACCAGCGGCGCGTCATGATTGGCCGGTGCCGGATGTTCGGCCGACCCGCACACCGGACAAGCCGCTCCCTCAGTCAAGCCAGCAGCCAGCTCGGCCGCCATGCCGTCGAGACGCCGTTCGCGAAGATCGAGCCGACGTTGCCGAGCCGCCTGGTGCTCGTCGACCACTTCGCGCAGCTTCGCTTCACCACGCGCGACCCTGGCTTCAGCTGGCGGCAACTCCTCGGCCGCACGAGTGAGCGCCGTCAGCTCTTCGACGCGGGATTTCGCACCGTCCAGCTTCGCCGCCGCTTCGCCAGCCACCGTCGCTTCGGTACGCGCAGCGGCAATCAGGCCGGGCAGTTCGGCCAGCCGCTCCGCGAGCCCAGCAACCTGCTCGGTGGCTTTCTCCGCGACTTTCTGCCGCTCCGCACGGCGTTGCGCGTCGCTCTTCTGCTGGGTCGCTTCCGCAGCCAGCTCGGCGAGAGCGCCCGCCTCCTCGCGAACTGAGCCCGCGCGCTCGCGAAGGTCGGCGACGGCGAGACCGACCGCGTCGAAACCGAGGTCGGCGAGGTCTCGGATCCGGTCCGCCACCAGCACTTGCGCGTCGCCGAGTTCGGCCGTGCGCCGGTCCATCAGCTCGGCTTCGGGCACCACCGCAGCGGCACGCCGAGCCGCTGCGATCTCTTCCGTCCACTCCGCACGTTCGGTGGCCTGCTCGGCGACCTGTGCCAGACGGGTGTGCGCGGTGCGGACCCGGCGGATCTTTTCCGCGTCCTCTTCTGCCTCGCGCAATGCGACCTCAACGCTCTTCGCCGCCGAACGTGCTTGCGCTGCCTCGGTTTCCGCCGCCTCGGCCCGGGCAGCGATTTCGGTCAGGACAGCCTCGACCCACTCCGGCTGCCCTTCCTCCGGCGGTTCCTGCTGCGCTTCCTGCGCGTAGCGGGCGAGCAGTTCGCGAACCTCCTGCTGCCGCTTTTCCAGCGCTCGGCCGCGTTCCGCGCGAAGGTCCGCGAACCAGCGTTCGACGTCGGAGAACCGCTCGGTGCCGAAAAGCCGTTCCAGCAGCTTCTCGCGCTCCGTGGTGTCGCTGCGGAGAAACTTCGCGAATTCTCCTTGCGGCAGCAGCACAACCTGGAAGAACTGCGCCGCCGTCATGCCCAGCAACCGCTCGACGGTGCGCGCCACCTCGTCGATCCGAATGCTCCCGTCCGGCGGCAGCCCGGCGGGCGGTTCGCCGACCCAGGTCAGCGAAACCCGAGCCTGCTGCGTGGTGAATCCGTCGCCGCGTTTCTTCGGCCGCTGATACTCGGGGCTGCGTACGATCCGCAACCGCTGACCCTGCACGGTCAGCTCCAGCACGACCTCGGTCTGCCGATCGCGGTCGGCGAGATCGCAGCGCAACCGCTTGACGTCGCCACGCGCGCCCGGCACCACACCGAACAGCGCGAACGCGATCGCGTCGAGCAACGTGGTCTTGCCCGCGCCGGTGTCGCCGTGGAGAAGGAACAGACCGTCGGCGCCTAGGGCGTCGAAGTCCACGACCTCCCGGCCCGAGTAGGGGCCGAAGGCTTCCACCTCCAGCAGATGCAGTCTCACAGCTTCTCCACCGCCGCCCGGTTCGCTGCTTCGAGCGCCAGGTGCACGAGCCGCTCCTCGCGTTCGGTCGGCGGAGCGCCGCGGCAGTCGTCGAGGAAACTGCGCGCGATCTCGATGTCACTGCGCCCGCGCACCGCCTCGGCGTACTTCAGCTCGGTGCCGGCGACCCCGCCGTCGGGCCGCCAATCCATGTGCACCGCATAGGGAAAACGGTCCTGCAGCAACCGCATCGCATCGATCGGACGGACCCGGTCAGTGACGGTGATCGAGAGGAAATGCTCCCGCCATTGCTCGTGCTCCGGGTCCTCGAGCAAAGCCGCGAGTTCGCCGGAGAGCGTCGCGAGCGGACGCGGCACCGGCAGCTCGTGCCTGCGGACCTCGGCGAGGCCGGTGGCGTCGAGATCCACGAACCACACCGATTTCCGTTGCCGCGCTTCGGAAAACGAATACGCCAGCGGACTTCCGGAGTACCGGAGGTGTTCCGCGAGCGTCTGCGGACCGTGCAAGTGTCCGAGCGCGACGTAGTCCACACCGTCGAACACCGAACCGGGAACCTGCTCGACTCCGCCGACCGCGATGGTGCGTTCCGATTCACTCGCCTCGCCACCGGTGACGAAAGCGTGCGCCAGCACCACAGACCTCGTTCCCGGACGACTGGCCAGATCGTCCCGCACCCGCCGCATCGCCTCGCCGAGCACGCCGGTGTGGCCGCGCGCCTCCGGCACGCCCAAGGCGTGCCGCGACGGCTCGGGTTCGAGATACGGGATGCCGTAGAACGCGACCGCGCCGTGTTCGTCGTGCAGCACAACGGGTTCGGCGATGCCGTCGACAGTCGCGCGGACGTGCAGCCCGCCCGCCGCCGCGAATTCGGCGAACGCGCCCAGCCGCGCGGCCGAGTCGTGGTTGCCCGGCGTGATCACGAGTTCCGCGCCGGCCCGGCGGATGCGGGTCATCGCGGCCGTGGCGACGCGGACAGCTTCGGCGGACGGCACCGCTCGGTCGTAGATGTCACCGGCCACCACCACGACGTCGACCGACTCGCGGTCGACGAGTTCGGCGATGTGCGTGAGGGCGGCCTCCTGTTCGGTGAGCAGATCGGCGCCGTGGAACGTGCGGCCGATGTGCCAGTCAGACGTATGGAGGACTCTCACGGCGACCACGTTAGGAGCAGACCCCGACGAAATCCCGCAGGCACGCCGTTGCCCCACTCGAACGTGTGTACGAAGCCGATCAGGTCCACTGCGGACACGCCCAGCCTCGATTCTGGAAAGTCGCAGGTCAGCTACACAGCGCGACCGCGGGTGCCGGTTTTTGTCGGTGCGGTCCGCCATGATGTCTCGCGTCCGGACACCCGACGGACCCGACGGAAAGGAGGACCGGGTGGAGACGGTGATCACCACTGCGGCCATCGTGCTCGCACTGCTCCTGTGCGTCGCGGTCGTCGCGCTGTGGCGGCTGTACAACGACGGGATGCGCCGGGCCGACGCGGCCGCGCGGCTCGTGGCAGCGGAGCGCGCGAAAGGCGACCAGCAGCAACTCGCGCTGCGCCGGTACGAGGTGGCGTTCGCGTCGATCCACGGCCGCGGCGAACTCGGCGAACAGGTTCTCGTGGAGACCGCGCGCGCACTCGGACTGCGGGAGGGACTGCACTTCACCCTGCAGACCGATCTGGGCGGCGGCGGGAGCGCGAAGCCCGACCTGGTGCTGAATGTCGGCGGCGGCCGGGCGGTACCGGTCGACGCGAAGGCGAGCATGGCCATCTGGGCGGAGGCGGTCGAGACCGACGACCCGGAGGAACGGCTCGACGCGCTGCGCGTCCACGTCCGGCAGCTGCGCTCCCGCGCGGCGGAGCTGGCGGGCAAGGGCTATCAGCGCTGGGCGGACGCGATCTACGGCACCATCATGTTCGTCCCGTCCGACGCGGCCGTGGTCGCCGCTCTCGACACCGATCCCGAACTGCTGCGCTGGCTGATCGACCGCCGCGTCTTCCTGTGCGGCCCCACCGGATTCGGGGTGCTCGCGTCGGCGGCACTGTTCGCCGCGAGCGACCGGGCACTCGTCGAGGACGTCGAGCAAGTGCGCGCGGGGGCCGCCGCCGCGCACCGGGCCGCGGGCAACGCGGTCGAAGCGCTGAATCTGTCCACGACGCACCTTCAGCGCTTCGTCTCGGCTCGCCGTCGGGAACTCGAGGCACTGGAGTCGTTCCGCGCGACGGTCGCGCCGCTCACCGACGCGTCGGGCAGTCCGGCACCGGTGCCGCAGCTTCGGAAGGGAGACGAAGTGACAGCTGGTTGAGGTTGCGGCGCGATGGCCGCAGGCTCGACAGTCGCGATCGGACGATCGACGGGATGCCCTCGCGGGACGGGTTCGGCAGTGTGCTGCTAGAACGACGGCCTGGGACGCAGTGACGGCCGAGGCTGGCAACTCGGCTGGCAAGGCGAGGTCTCGGCTGCCTGGCCTGACGGCACGGCGTCCGGTGTGGCGTGGCGGGGGCGGGTGTGGTGGCACGGTCCAGCGACGTGAGCCTGGCAGGTGCGATCCGGCGGCATGAGCCCGAACAAGCGCGGTCCTGCGGAAGTGCCGAACAGGCGCAGCCCGGTGGAATGAGCCCAGGCATGGGCGATCCGGTGGAACGAGCCCGAACAGGCTCAGTCCGGCCGAACGAGCCCGGGCGTGGTCGGTCCGGCGGGACGAGCGTGGGCGACGGGATACCGGCAGGGCTGGCTTGACTGCGGGACCGGCTGAGCGCCCTAGTGCGCCTTGGCTCGGACGTCACCGCGAGAGGTGGGGCAACCGGAGTCCATGGCGGCTGGGTCGCAGCCTAGGCGAGCTGCGGTCCGTGGCCGTGCGTCGGCGGTCAAGGCGATGGACCGACCCGTCGTGCCGACAAGGTGCCGTGGCTCGCGGCCGGGAACTGCCGTGCGCGCTGGATGCCCGAACCTCGGGGTCCGGATTGCCCGGAACAAACGGCGAAGTCCAGGTTGGACACTGCCGTCGCGGCGAGCGAAAGGGCATGGTTCCGGCGTCGCCCGGGCAGGATCTGGGCGCTCAGGCGGCTCACGGGAACGTCAATTCCCGGTCAAGTTCCGGAACGGCGAATGTTCCGGAACAGGACCGGTGGCGCCGCCGTCGCTGTGGCCGGCCGGTGCAATAGCCTGGGGTGAGCGCAGGGTCGGAAATCGGGCAGCCAGACCATACCGCCGGTATCACCGCTGGTCAGAGGTCTGGTCCACTGGTTCCCCGTCCAGCGGAGCGGGGCGGGCAGGCCGTACCGCGAGTACCGCTCGACCGAACGAAATGTCATGCGGTCGAGTGGCTGCTTCGTGCTGTCCTCGGCAGTGCCAACAAGATCGTGACAAGTACGGGCTACGGTGTGCCTCGTGACCGCGATACGCGATCGCCAGAGCGATCCTGATGCCGATGACGCCCCCGTGCCGTGGGACGAGCGTCTCGTCGTCGGCACGAGGCGCGGCCTCCCCTGGTGGGCGGCTGTGCTCGTGGGCTTCGGCTTGGCAGTGCTCGGCGCCATCATCGACGAGAAGTCCACCGGCAGCCTCGGATTCGTTTTCAAGGCGGGCTACTTCCTCGGGGCCGTGATCGCGGTCGGCGCGGTGCAAAGACGCGGACTGTTCGGTCCGATGGTGCAGCCGCCGCTGGTGCTCGCCGTCACCGTGCCGGGCGTGGTGCTGCTGACCGGCGGGGGCCCGGAGGCCAGCGACACTCTGTCGAAGCTGCTCAACATCGGAACGCCGCTGATCAAGGGCTTCCCGACGATGGCGGTCACCACCGGCGTCACGCTGCTGTTCGGCTTCTTCCGGATCTACCGCGAACGCGATCCGGACGCGCCGGTCAAGATCAAGGACGGCAAAGCCCCTCGCGTCCGGGACGAGGACGACGCCGCGAGCCGTCCGCGCTCGCGGCCGCCGGCTGGCCGCACCGGGCAGACGCCGCCTCCGGGCAACCGTCGCCGCCCGCCGCGGGACCGGGATCTCGACGCTCCGCCGCCGCGACGTCCGCGTCCGCCGTCCGACCCGGGAGCCCGTCCCCGGCGCGAGCCGCTGGACCCGAACGCCCCGCGCGGTGGCCGTAAGCCGCCGCCCGAGGGGCGTCGCCCCCGGCCGCCGGAGGGCGATCCGCGTCGTCGTGATCCGCGGGGAGATGCGCCACCGCCTCGTCGTCGGCCGCGCGGGGACGAGCCGCCGCCTGGACGGCCGCGACCGCCTCGCCGGGAACCGCCTCGCCGCCAACGTCCTTGGGACGACGAGGGCTGACCAAGCACCCGGGCCCCTAGCTAGCAAACATACGAAAAGGCCGCCGACCCCGGCAAAGGGATCGGCGGCCTTTTCGTTGCGGCAAAAGGGATTTCCCTCGCCCAAAGCCGACCGTGGCTCAGTCCTCGCGACTTCCAGGCACACAGTCCGGCCCGAAAGTCCAACCGCAACAGTCGAACTCCCGAGCCGAAAGCAGCCTCAGGACTCGGACTTGACGGCCTTCCGAAGCTCCTTGGGCAACGCGAACGCGATCTTCTCGTTCGCCGTGGTCACCTCGTCGACCTGACCGTACCCACGCTCGGCCAGCCACTTCAGCAGGTCCATCACCAGCACGTCCGGCACCGAGGCCCCCGAGGTCACCCCGACCGTCGAAACGCCCTCCAGCCACGCCTCGTCGACCTCGGACGCGAAGTCGATCAGATGCGAAGCCGACGCACCGGCCTTCAGCGCGACCTCTACCAGCCGCTTCGAGTTCGACGAGTTCTTCGACCCGACGACCAGTACCAGGTCGCACTCCGGGGCCATCGCCTTGACCGCGACCTGGCGGTTGGTGGTGGCGTAACAGATGTCGTCGCTGGGCGGGTCGGCCAAGGTCGGGAAGCGGTCGCGCAACTGGTCGACGCGTTCCATCGTCTCGTCCACCGACAGGGTGGTCTGCGACAGCCAGATCACCTTCGACGGATCGCGCACGTCGACCTTGTCGACGTCCTCGGGCTTGTCGACCAGCTGCACCTTGTCCGGTGCCTCGCCCGCCGTGCCTTCGACCTCCTCGTGGCCCTCGTGACCGATGAGGAGGATGTCGTAGTCGTCCTTGGCGAACCGGTTGACCTCTTTGTGCACCTTGGTGACCAGAGGGCAGGTCGCGTCGATGGTGCGCAGGTTCCGCTCCGCGGCCTCGGCGTGCACCGCGGGCGAGACGCCGTGCGCGGAGAACACCACGAGCGCGCCTTCGGGCACCTCGGACGTCTCGTCGACGAAAATCACGCCGCGTTCGCGCAGGGTGTCGACGACGTGCCGGTTGTGCACGATTTCCTTGCGCACGTACACCGGCGGCCCATACAGCTCGAGCGCCTTCTCGACGGCGACGACCGCGCGGTCAACGCCGGCGCAGTATCCGCGCGGCTTCGCGAGCAGCACGCGTTTGGCGGCGCCGGACCGGGAAATCGTCGGGGTACCGGCGGGTTCGGTTCCGGGACTCGCAGAAGTCATGCCTCCAGGGTACGGGCAGTGCGGATCCGGGGTTGAAGTCCTCGTTCGGATGATGGCGGCGGCCATTCAGGCTGTGCCCGGCGTCACGTCCGGTGCCCCTGGCCACCCGTTCGGTTGGGCAGGACGGCCCTGATACGGCACGCTGGACCCATGAAGCCACTCCCGCTCCCCCTCCGGGTCGCCGCGGGCCTCGCCGTCACCACCGCCGAGCGGGTTCGTGAGCTCCCGAAGCAGCTCACCGGCCTGCCGGTCACCGTCGTGAGCCAGGTGCTGCAGCTGTCCATGCGCGTCCAGCAGCAGGTCACCGAGCTGGCCATCAAGGGCGACGACGCGCTGTCGATGCTGCGTCCCGTCGAGGACACGCCCAGCTGGGCGACGTTCGACGAGGACGCCGAGCCCGAATTCGCCCCGTCCCGGCCCACGCTCGTGCCGGTCAGCGATCTGCCTGACCTGCCCGAGCCGCGCACCAACGGCCACCGCGCGCAGCCGCCGGACCTCGCCGCGGAAACCCTCGACGACCCGTGGGTCGAGGAGACCCGTGCGCTCGCCGAGGACCACCCCGAGGGCGAGAACGACAGCTCCGGCCCGGCCGGCCTGGGCAATTACGACGAGCTGACCCTGCCGCAGCTGCGCGCCCGGCTGCGCCGGTTGACCGTGCCCCAGCTGGAAGAACTGCTGGAGTACGAGAAGTCCCACGCCGACCGCGCGTCGTTCGTCGGCATGCTCGCGCGGCGGATCGGCAACGCGCGCAAGGCCGAGGAACAGCCGGGCGACCCCGCGGAAGGCCAGTGAGCAACGACCCCGCCACCAGCGCGGAGAACCCCTGGCCGGTCCGCACTGTCGCGCGCAAGATCGGCGACTGGGTCCACCGGCTCGGCGACGTCTGGGTCGAAGGCCAGGTCACGCAGATGAACGCGCGGCCCGGCACGCAGACCGCGTTCCTGACCCTGCGCGACCCGTCCGCGGACGTCTCGATGTCCGTGACCTGTCCGATGTGGCTGGTGCGCGAACTGCCGACCCCGCTGCGCGAAGGCGACCGGGTGGTCATCCACGCCAAGCCGTCGTTCTTCTTCGGCCGCGGCACGCTGAGCCTGCGCGCGGACCAGATCCGTGCGGTCGGCATCGGCGAACTGCTCGCACGGATCGAACGGCTGCGCAAGCTGCTGGCCGCCGAAGGCATGTTCGCCCGCGAGCGGAAACGGCCGATTCCCTTTCTGCCCAAGGGAATCGGGCTGATCACCGGACGCGCGTCAGCGGCCGAGCGGGACGTGTTGGCGAACGCGCAGGCGCGTTGGCCGCACGTGTTGTTCAAGGTGTTGAACACCGCTGTGCAGGGTTCGCAGGCCGTGCCGCAAATCCTCCGCGCACTGTCCATATTGGACAAAGATCCGGACGTCGACGTGATCGTCATCGCCCGCGGCGGCGGCAGCGTCGAGGATCTGCTGCCGTTCTCCGACGAAGCGCTGTGCCGGGCGGTCGCGGCCGCGGGCACGCCGATCGTCAGCGCCATCGGGCACGAGCCGGACACCCCGCTGCTCGATCACGTCGCGGACCTGCGCTGCTCCACCCCGACCGACGCGAGCAAGCGCATCGTGCCGGACGTCCGCGAGGAAACCGCGCGGGTGCGGCAGATGCGCGACCGCGGCCGTCGCGCGCTGCACGGCTGGGTCGACCGGGAGACGCGGCTGCTGACCCAGCTGCGCAGCCGTCCGTCGCTGGCCGATCCGCTAGGCCCGATCGACCGCCGCCTCAGCGACGTCGAAATGCATCGCGAACGCGGCCGTCGCGCGATGCTCGGCCTGCTCGCCAAGGACCAGGCCGAGGTCGCGAACGCGCGGGGCAGGCTGACCGCGCTCGGCCCGGCCGCCACGATGGCGCGCGGCTATGCCGTCGTCCAGTTCGCTGATTCCGAAGGCAACCTCCACGTGCTCCGCTCCGTCTCCCAGATCGAGGACGGAGCGCAGCTGCGCGTACGGGTCGCCGACGGGGCGGTCCACACGGTGGCCGAATCCGTCGAGCCGACGACACCCGTACCGGAAGGAGACCGGCCGTGATGCACCGGGCCCCGGCGTTCCTCCCGCTCACGGTGGACGCCGCCGCCCGGCTCAACGCCGGTCTCCTGCTGCGGCAGGCCCTGGTCACCGACCGCGCCGCCGACGAATGCTGGACGGCCCTGCTCGCCGGCTGCGGCACCGCGGCCCGGCGCGGGCTGGCCCCGCAGCTCAGGCGGCTGTCCGAGGCGACGTCCGAGCACGTCGGCGTCCGGTGGTGGTTCGCCGAAGGAACCGGACATCGGCGGCGGGTGGCGAGCGCGCAGGAGAACCTCGAGGACGCTATCGCGGACGGTGACGGGCAGGAGTTCGCGCTGGCGTTCGTCGGGTACGACCACGCGATGGCGAGTGCGGTGGTCGCTTGCCCGCAGCGGGCGCATTTGCGCCGTTGACAATTGATCGAGCTAAGCCCAGCGGCACGTCACCCGATGTAACAATCAGAGTGGTCAACACGTCTATTCGCTCATTCACGACGAAGAGAGCGAGGCAGGACGATGACAGCCGACCCGGGCGCATACCCTCAGCCGATTCCAGCCCCACCGCCGCCTACGCCGAGTCGTGCCAAGCTACTTCTCTGGATCGGCGGCCCGGTCGTCTTGGCTAGTGCACTCGCCGCGGTCCTGATCGCCGTGTTCGGGGCGAGCACGGGGCCGCTCAGCGGCACTTTG
Organism: Amycolatopsis sp. NPDC054798; assembly: GCF_053611505.1. Lineage (NCBI taxonomy): Bacteria > Bacillati > Actinomycetota > Actinomycetes > Pseudonocardiales > Pseudonocardiaceae > Amycolatopsis > Amycolatopsis sp. NPDC054798. The sequence continues at coordinate 30,561 of NZ_JBSHAM010000025.1, forward strand.
TCCCTCCGGTGCGATATGCAATGCACCAGGTCCGCTGCCGACGGGTACGACGGCTACCGCGACATCAGCGACGGCGCTCAAGTAACCCTCGTAGACGAGACTGGCCGGGTCGTCGCTACCACAGCTTTACACCGCAGCGGCGGCCCAACCGACATCGTTGACGGCGTCTGGGTGCGGACCTTCACCTTCGAATTCGCCGAGGTACCGAGCGCCGAGCGCTACGGCGTGCACGTCGGCAACGACCATCGCGGCACCATGTGGAAAGACGCGGACGACGCCGAGCGCAATGGCTGGCAACTGAACCTAGGAGACTGACCGAGCCTCCCCGGGAATGTCGGCCGAGCGCGGTACTCTGCGCGAACAGCCCCGTGCACCACAAGGTCGGAGAACGTGAGCGAAGCAGATACCGCCGGACTCGGTTACGAGCAGGCCCGCGATCAGCTCGTCGAGGTCGTGAAGGAACTCGAAGCCGGCGGGCTTTCCCTGGAGCAGTCGCTCGAACTCTGGGAGAAGGGCGAGCGGCTCGCCAAGGTGTGCGAACGACATCTGGAGGGCGCTCGCGAGCGGATCGAGGCCGCACTGGCCTCGGTGGAGACCGACGACGACACAGAGTGACGTGCACCATGCGTTGCTGAATCGGTCAGGTGGTCTAGGGATCTGACAGACTGGGCACCCGCTGACGAACCGTGTTCCGGGAGGCCACCATGACCACCGCCAGTGACCGCAGCCGACGCGAAGCGCCTGATCGCAACCTCGCCATGGAACTGGTGCGGGTGACCGAGGCAGCCGCGATGGCGGCTGGCCGCTGGGTCGGCCGAGGCGACAAGATCGGCGGCGACGGGGCTGCCGTCGACGCGATGCGCCAGCTCGTCTCCACCGTCTCGATGCGCGGCGTCGTCGTCATCGGCGAGGGCGAGAAGGACGAAGCGCCGATGCTGTTCAACGGCGAAGAAGTCGGCAACGGCGACGGCCCGGACTGCGACGTCGCGGTCGACCCGGTCGACGGCACCACGCTCATGGCGAAGGGCATGCCGAACGCGCTGGCCGTGCTCGCCGTCGCCGAACGCGGCGCGATGTTCGATCCCTCCGCGGTGTTCTACATGGAGAAGCTGGCCGTCGGCCCGGACGCGGCGGGCAAGGTGGACATCTCCGCCCCGGTCGCGGAGAACATCCGGCGCGTGGCGAAGGCGAAGAACTCCAGCGTCAGCGACGTGACGGTCTGCATCCTCGACCGGCCGCGGCACGAGCAGCTGGTCAAAGAGGTCCGCGAGGCGGGAGCCCGGATCCGGTTCATCTCCGACGGCGACGTCGCGGGCGCGATCGCCGCGGCCCGGCCGACCACCGGCGTCGACATGCTGCTCGGCATCGGCGGCACGCCCGAGGGCATCATCGCCGCGTGCGCGATGAAGTGCCTCGGCGGCGAACTGCAGGGCCGGCTGTGGCCGAAGGACGACGCGGAGCGCGAAAAGGCGCTCGCTGCCGGCCACGACCTTGACCGGATCCTGCTCAACGACGACCTGGTCACCGGCGACAACGTGTTCTTCTGCGCGACCGGCGTCACCGACGGCGACCTGCTGCGCGGCGTCCACTATCGGGCGGGCGGCGCGACGACGCAGTCGATCGTCATGCGGTCCAAGTCCGGCACGGTCAGAATGATTGACGGCTACCACCGGCTCGAGAAGCTGCGGGCGTACTCGTCCGTGAACTTCGACGGCAACCTCGACCTCGACGAGGACGAGCGCGTGGTGCCCCCGCTTCCCTGATCTGCCAAGGAGTTTCCCGGTGTCGAAACGGCTGTTCGCGCTGGTGCTGACTGTCCTCATCGGAGTCGCGCTCGGCGCGGGCAGCTCTTCGGCGGCCCCTTCCGCACCGTCGATCGTCGGCGGGACCGACGCGGACCAGCCGTATCCGTTCGCGGTGTCCCTGCACACCTCGGGCGGCGCGCTGTTCTGCGGCGGTTCGCTGATCACGCCGACCTGGGTGGTCACCGCGGCGCACTGCCTGTCCGCGAAGGACCCGGCGACGATCGGGTTGCGCGTGGGCAGCAACGACGCGGAGGAGGGCGGGGAAACTCCGAAGGCGGCGGAATTCGTATTGCATCCGCATTTCAACGCTGAAACGCAAACCGGCGATGTCGGCTTGATCCGGCTGACCGCACCGGTGAAAGCCGCGCCGATCGCGATCGGCGGTTCGGCCGAACCGGGCACTGCGGTCCGGGTAATCGGCTGGGGCCAGACGTGCGCGACCCCGAATTGCGGTCCGGTCTCGAAGTCGCTTCGCCAGCTCGACACTCACCTGATGCCGGGTGAGAAATGCACGTCGACGTTCGACGGAACGTCCGAGCTGTGCACGGAAAGCCCCGGCGGATCCGGTTCGTGCTACGGCGATTCCGGCGGCCCGGAACTGATCCGCGACGGCGACCGGTGGGTGCTGGCCGGGATGGTCAGCCGCCCGGGCAACCGGTCGCCGACGTGCGGATCGGCTCCGTCGATCGCGACCTCGGCGGTGGCGTACCGGCCGTGGATCGCGGAGAAAACCGGCTGATTCAGCCAAGGTCTGCGCAGCGGGAACGACCCTGGCCACGCCGCAATGCGCAGGCAGACTGTTCAGAGGTCGACTTCCTGACCATCTTCGACGCCATGACCAGCACTCTTGTCCTATCGACAGGATCCGAGAGCTTCCTTTCCGGGCTTTATTGAAGACCGCGTACGGGTTCTTTCCATAGGACAAGCAGTGAAGAAAGCGGCTAGTCAGCCTTTCGTTCCGACGAAACTCGACCGAGACATCACTCGACGTTGCTCGAATGCCCCGGGAACAAATGCGCCTCCGGATTCAACGCCACCGCGATATTGTTCACCGCCGTAGCCGCCTCCCCGAAGCCGGTCGCGATCAGCTTCACCTTCCCCGGATAAGCCGCCACGTCCCCAGCCGCGTAAACCCGCGCCCGCGCCGTCGCCATAGTCGAATCCACCGAAATCGCGCGGTGATCGATTTCCAGCCCCCAGCTTTCGATCGGCCCTAAATCCGCGGTGAATCCCAGCGCCGCGACCACAGCGTCCGCACGCAGCTGCTCACCCGCGCCGCCCTTCACCGTCACGTCGACCGCCGTCAGTGAGCCGTCCGGGGCTTCGACGAACCGGGACACCTCCGCGTCCGTGACCAGCCGCACGCCCAGTTCCCGCACCTGCCGCACGATCGATTCGGCGGCCCGGAACTTCGCGCGGCGGTGCACGAGCGTCACGCTCGCCGCGACCGGATGCAGCGCCAGGCACCAGTCGAACGCCGAGTCCCCGCCGCCGACCACGACGACGTGCTGGCCGGCGTGGACCGCGAGCGACGGGACGAAATGGACCATCCCGTGGCCGAGCCAGCCGTCTCCGGCGGGCAGCGGGCGCGGGGTGAACTCGCCGATGCCCGCGGTGATCAAAACCGCGCCCGCGCGCAGCACGTCGCCGCCGTCGAGGGTCAGCTCCAGGCCGCCGTCGACGCTCTCCAGCTTTTCCGCTTTGCGGCCGAGCAGGTAGTCCGGCTTCCACGGCGCCGCCTGGTCCACGAGACCCTGCACGAGATCCCGGCCGCGGATCGCGGGGAACCCGCCGACGTCGTAGATCATCTTCTCCGGGTACATCGCGGTGACCTGGCCGCCCGGTTCGGGCAGCGAATCGACTACAGCCATCGAAAGGCCGCGGAATCCCGCGTAGTAGGCGGCGAAGAGGCCGGTGGGTCCGGCTCCGATGACGACGAGGTCGTAATCCATGAGGCTCGCTCCATGCCAGTGGTGGGCGGCGGTGATCGAGAACACAACCGAGCCTACCGGGGTGGGCGACAACACCCGGCCGGTTGCGCGAATCGGGGCCAGAATCGGGGGTATGGCTGAACAGGAATACCGGATCGAACACGACACGATGGGTGAGGTCCGCGTCCCGGTCGACGCGCTCTACCGCGCGCAGACGCAGCGTGCCGTGGAGAACTTCCCCATCTCCGGCCGCGGTCTCGAGCGCGCCCAGATCCGCGCGCTGGGCCTGTTGAAGGCCGCCGCCGCCCGCGTGAACGCGCGTCTTGGCGTCCTGGACGCCGACGTCGCCGACGCGATCGCGAAGGCCGCCGACGAGGTCGCCGAGGGCCGCCACGACGAGCACTTCCCGATCGACGTTTTCCAGACCGGCTCGGGCACGTCGTCCAACATGAACGCGAACGAGGTCATCGCGACGCTGGCGACCCGCGCGCTCGGCCGCGACGTGCATCCGAACGACCACGTCAACGCGTCGCAGTCGTCCAACGACACGTTCCCGACGACGATCCACGTCGCTGCCACCGAGGCCGTCCTCACCGACGTCGTCCCGGCGCTGGAGCATCTCGCCGGCGCGATCGAGGCGCGCGCCGAGGAGTGGCAGGACGTCGTCAAGTCCGGCCGCACGCACCTGATGGACGCCGTGCCGATCACGCTCGGCCAGGAGGCGGGCGCGTGGGCCGCGCAGATCCGGTTCGGCATCGAGCGGCTGCAGTCCGGTCTGCCGCGGCTGGGCGAACTGCCGATCGGCGGCACCGCGGTCGGCTCGGGACTCAACGCGCCCGACGGCTTCGGCGCGGCAGTGTCGGCCGAGCTGGCGCAGATCACCGGGTTGCCGCTCACCGAGGCACGCAACCACTTCGAGGCGCAGGCGACGCAGGACAGCGTCGTCGAGACCTCCGGGCACCTGCGCACGGTCGCGGTGTCGCTGAACAAGATCGCGAACGACCTGCGCTGGCTGGGTTCCGGCCCGCGCACCGGGCTGGCCGAGCTGGCCTTGCCGGACCTCCAGCCGGGTTCGTCGATCATGCCGGGCAAGGTCAACCCGGTCATTCCGGAGGCGACGCTGCAGGTCGTCGCGCAGGTCGTCGGCAACGACGCGGCGGTCGCGTTCGCCGGCGCGGCGGGCAACTTCCAGCTCAACGTGAACCTGCCGGTCATCGCGCGCAACGTGCTCGAATCGGCGCGGCTGCTCGCCGCTGTCTCGCGGTTGCTGGCGGACAAGGTGTTCGCCGGGGTCACCGCGAACGCCGAGCGCGCGCGGCAGTACGCCGAGGGGTCGCCCTCGATCGTCACGCCGCTCAACAAGTACATCGGCTACGAGGAAGCGGCTGCGGTGGCGAAGCAGGCGCTCAAGGAACTCAAGACGATCCGCGAGGTCGTGCTGGAACGCGGGTACGTCCGCGACGGCAAGCTCACCGAAGCGCAGCTGGACGAAGCACTTGACGTGCTGCGGATGGCTCGCGGCGGGAAGTAGCGCTCAGCAGGTCGTAGCGGCTCGTTCGGGCAGTTCCGGGCGAGCCGCTTCGCGTTTCCACAGTCCACATGCGACTCCCGCAGCGACCAGCGTGACCCCGGCCAGGTCCGCCAGCTCGAACCGTTGCGCGCCGATCAACACAGCCACAGCCAGTCCGGACACCGGCATCAGCCCGATCAACACCCCCGCCCGGTCCGCGCCCAGCTCCACGACGCAGCTGTACCAGAGCACGAAAGCCACCGCGGTCACCACGACGGCCAGCAACAGCAACGCGACGAGTTCGCGCCCGTTCGGCCACCGCCAGGCTCCGGCTGGATCCACTACCGTCCCGACCACGGAACCGCTTACGGCGGCGGTAAAACAGCCCCACGTCGAGGTACCCAACGGGCCAAGCCGACGCAGCAATCCCACCGCGAGCAGCGTGAACGACGCTTCGCACAACATCGCCAGCGCGGCCAGCAACAACCCTGGCGCAGAGGCGGATCCGCCGCCGGACAGCACCACGATGCCGAGCCCAGCCAGTACTGACCCGACGACCGGGGCAGCCGACGGACGGCGGCCGTCGAGCATCGGCGCGATCAACGCGAGCACGAGCGGGCTGGCCCCGAGAAACGCCGCTACCGCACTGGGTTCCGCGTAGCGCTGTGCCAGCAGCAGGCAGGCTTGGAACCCGATCATCCCGGTCGCGGCGAGGCCGAGCAGGGTAGGCAGATCGCCGAGTTTCGGCCGGGGCAGCGGACTGCGCGTGACCTTCGCCCAGATCAACAGCAGAACACCGCCCAGCGCGTACCGCAACGCCTGCCCGGTGATCACCGGATATCCGTCCAGCATGCCGGTGACCGGCACCGATCCGCCGACCAGCACCGCGCCGGCCACCCCTGAAAGCACCATCGACCGTTTCACGCCGCTCAGTCTTCAGCGAAGAGTGGTCCAATCAGAAGGACCACTCGACTCTGGCCTAACTGGACCACTTCGCCGTACTGTCGGGTCGTGGAAACCATCCGGGAGCTGCTGTTGCCCGCTGCCGCCGGAGGACGGCGGGGCCGCGCCGTCGAGGCCGCGTTGCGCGACGCGATCCGCACCGGACGGCTGGCCGTCGGCACCCGGCTGCCGTCGAGCCGCGATCTCGCCCGCCAGCTCGGGGTCGCGCGCGGCACCGTCACCGCGCTGTACGAGCAGCTCACCGCCGAGGGTTACCTGCTGAGCAAGCACGGTTCGGGCACTCGCGTCGCGCCGATCGACGGTACCGCGCCGAATCCTCGGGCCAGCGCAGCGAAATCGCCTGCGTGGGAGTTCAACCTCCGCCCAGGACTGCCCGCGTTGTCGGCGTTCCCTCGGGCCGAATGGCTTGCCGCCGAACGAGAAGCCCTGAACGCCACGCCCGATCTCGGCCTCGGCTACCCCGACCCGACCGGGCATCCGGCGTTGCGTACAGAACTGGCCGCTTACCTCGGACGAGTCCGCGCGTTGCCGACTCATCCGGACGACATCGTGATCACCAGCGGAGCCGCGGAAGCGTTGTCGCTGCTGGCCGACGCCCTGCCGGACCAGCGCATCGCCGTCGAGGACCCGAGTCACCACGGGCAAGCGAACCTGCTGCGCGACCACGGGCTCCGTCCGGTCGGAATCCCGGTCGACGACAAAGGCATCGACGTCGACGCACTGTCCACTTCAGACTGCTCGATCGTGCTGGTGACCGCCGCGCACCAGTTCCCGCTCGGTGTCGCGTTGCATCCGGAACGCCGGCGGCAACTGCTGGCCTGGGCGGCGGAAACCGGCGGGCTCATCCTGGAAGACGACTACGACGCCGAGCATCGCTACGACCGTCCCGCGCTGGGCGCGATGCGCGCGCTCGCACCGGATCACGTCGCGTACATCGGCAGCGTCAGCAAGGTGCTCGCGCCGGCGTTGCGGATCGGCTGGCTCATTCCGCCGCGGCGCCTGCGCGACGCCGTGGCCAGGGTCAAGGAAATGCACGACCTCGGCTGCCCGCCGCTCCCGCAAGCCGCGCTCGCGCAGCTGATCGCCACCGGCGGTTACGACCGGCATCTGCGCCGCACTCGACGGCTGTACCGCGCCCGGCGCGACGCGCTCATCGAAGCCCTCGCTCAGCGGTTGCCGCAGTGGCAGCCGGTCGGGATCGCCGCCGGACTGCACCTGGTCGTCCGGCTCCCGGACGGCACCGATGACGTACGACTGCAGGAAAAACTCGCCGCGGCAGGCGTACACGCCCCGGCGTTGTCGACTTATTCCCATGCCGCAGGGGGTTATCCGGGTCTCGTGCTCGGATACGCCGCGCTCCCGCCGGACCGGCTCCGCGCCGCCGTGGAGCGGATCGCGTCGGCGGGTTGAACCGCTGGTGAACACCTGGTGCACCGGGGAGGGGTCCCTTGGCTGACGCTTACTGTGGACATTCTCGGGAGCGGCCAGGGGGAGGCAACCGTGAGCTTCGGAGACGTCCTGCGAGCGCTCGCCGAAGTGCTCACGTCCGATCGCGGCATCGTGCCGATCGCGGTCGTCGCGGGCGCGACGATCCTCGCCCCGATCGTCGACCGCTACGTGATCCGCCGCAGGCGCGTCATCTACCGGGAGCTGTACAACTCCAAGATCGGCCTCAACCCGGTCACGCTCAGCGACCAGGAAAACGGTGCGGTGCAAGCGGATCCGGAACTCGTGCGCACGGTGCAGCTGCTGGAACCGCTCAGCGTGGTCGTGATCCGCATCCGCAACACCGGCAGCTTCGACATCGGCCCGGACGACTGGGAACACCCGCTGCAGTTCACCTTCGGCCGGAGGGTGGTGTGGGACGCGCGCGTGTCTGACGCCAAGGACGGTCTGCGTGAAGTGGTCCGAAACGGGCTTGAATTCTTTACTCATGATCAGCCTACGCCGGAATCCGACACCGCGCGACTGTCCGGCGTGCGCGCCCTGTTGTCGCAGCGGCTGTCCGGCTTCCTGCGGCAACCCGACAGCCCGGCCCCGGCCGCGCAGACGCCGCAGTGGCACGGTGTCCGGCTCGAACAGCTTTCGTTGAAGCGAAGGGAAAAGTTCAAGCTCGTCGTCGTGCTGCGCGAACCGGACGACTGGCGGGGCGGGCCGCTGTCCAAAGAACTGGACGTCACCGGACGGCTCAGCGGCGGGCGCATCAAGGACGAACGGAAACAACGCTGGCTGTCGTGGCCGGTGGTCACCGTGGCGATCGGAGTGCTGCTGACCGGCGCGTTGCTGAGCATGCTGCTCGTCGCCGCGTCGCGCGGACCCGCGCCCGGATGCGGCAGCGGAACCCTTGCGGTGCACGGATCCAGTGCGTTCGCGCGGATCATGAAGGACATCGCGACGGAGTACAGCGGACAGTGTCCCGGCGCGACCATCACCACGCAGGCGGTCGGGAGTGTGTCTGCGGTGCGCGAGCTGGGACCGTTGCCAGCAGAACAAAAAGACAGCTTGGCAGTGCTGTCCGACGGCAAGGCCTCCGACGCTGGGCCGGATCTGGTCACGCAACCGGTCGCAGTGCTCGTGTACAGCCTGGTAGTGAACAAATCCGTCGGTCTCGACCACCTGAGCGGCGAGCAGGTGCGCGGCATTTTCAGCGGTAAGTACACCAACTGGTCGCAACTGCGCGAGGGTCCGTCGATCCCGATCCGGGTCGTCGGCCGCGGGCAGGAATCGGGCACGCGCAAGACTTTCGAGGAAAAGGTGCTGGGCGCGGCCGAGCCGGGGCTTTCCTCGGACGACTGCCGGACGCCGATCCGCGCCCCGCGCGCCGCGGTGGTGCGTTGCGAACGCGGCACGACCGACGACCTGCTGCGCGCCGTCGGCGACACCCCCGGCGCCATCGGTTACGCGGACGTGCCGGCGGCCAAGATCGCCGCGGCGAACGGCCAGGTCTCGATGGCGAAACTCGACGATCGCTACCCCGATGCGACCAGCATCGACGCCGGTTATCGCTTCTGGACGGTGGAGTACCTCTACACCAAGGGCGTGCCGGAGAACGATTCGCTGCTGAAGCAGTTCATCGACTATCTGCGCAGCAGCACGGCGCGGGCGGAACTGCAGGACGCAGGGTACACGCCGTGTGTGACGAAACAGGGGCTGCTGGACCAGTACTGCACTCGTCCGGATGCCTGACCAGCTCTTTTTCACCCGGTCGAGGCTGGAGCGGGAGTTTTTGTCGGTGGCGGGGGCGATGATGGCCGGGTGTTGTTCACCGACCTCGTCACCGCCTCCGCCGAACTGGCGGCCACGCGGTCACGGAAAACGAAGATCGCCGTGCTGGCCAGTGTGCTGCGCACGGCCGAACCCGGCGAACTGCCCGCGGTGATCGCGTATCTCACCGGGCAGACCGCGCAGGACCGGCTGGGAGCCGGCTGGCGCACGCTCGCCGACCTCGCCGTCGAACCCGCGGCCGCGCCCGCCGTGTCCGTGGCCGAGGTCGACGTCGCGCTCACGGAGGTCGCGGCCGCGGCGGGCGCGGGTTCGGTGAAGCGGCGGGCGGAGGCGCTCACCGCGCTGTTCTCCCGGTTGACCCGCGCCGAGCAGGAGTTCGTGTTCCGGCTCGTCACTGGGGAGCTGCGGCAAGGCGCACTGGAAGGCGTGATGGTCGACGCGATCGCGGCGGCGGCCGAGGTGGAGGTCGACCAGGTGCGGCGCGCGTTCATGCTGTCCGGGCGGCTGCCGGTCACCGGGCAGACGGCGCTGACCGGGGGCGCGGCGGCGCTCGCGGAGTTCGGCCTCGAACTGGGCCGTCCGGTGCGGCCGATGCTCGCGTCTCCGGCGGAATCGCTGGAGGAAGCCGTGGTGGAGAACGGGAACGCGATCGTCGAGTACAAAATGGACGGTGCGCGGATCCAGGTGCACCGGCGGGGTACGGAAGTCCACGTGTACACGCGCACGCTGCGGGAGATCACCGGCAGCGTAGGCGAATTGGTCGAGCTGGTGCGGGCGCTGCCGTGCGAATCGGTGGTGCTGGACGGCGAAACCCTCGCGCTCACCGACGACGGGCGGCCGCGGCCGTTCCAGGAAACGATGAGCCGGTTCGGCAGCACGCGGGACGAACAGGTGCGGGCGTTGCTGCTGCGGCCGTACTTCTTCGACTGCCTGCATCTGGACGGGGTCGACTTGCTCGACGCGCCCTTGTCCGAACGCAACGAAGCGCTGCGCCGGGTGGCGGGCGAGCACGTGATCCCCGGCTCGGTCCGGCCGGAATCACCGGCCGCGGTGCTCGACGCGGCGATGGACGCCGGGCACGAGGGCGTGATGGTGAAGGACCTCGATTCGATCTACGCCGCCGGACGGCGCGGCCGGGCGTGGCTGAAGGTCAAACCGGTGCACACCATCGACCTGGTGGTGCTGGCGGCGGAATGGGGCCACGGGCGGCGCACCGGGAAACTGTCGAACCTGCACCTCGGCGCGCGTGATCCGGACGGCGGGCCGCCGATCATGGTGGGCAAGACGTTCAAGGGCCTCACCGACGAACTGCTGGCCTGGCAAACCGAGCGGTTCCAGGAGATCGAAACGCACCGTGACCAGTGGACCGTCCACGTGCGACCGGAGACGGTGGTCGAGATCGAACTGGACGGGGCCCAGGTCAGCACGCGGTATCCGGGCGGGCTGGCGCTGCGGTTCGCGCGGGTGGTGCGGTATCGGCCGGACAAGGACCCCGGGGAGGCCGACACCATCGACACCGTTCGCGGGTTGCTGCGCGGCAACCGTCCACCGGGGCCGGCCGGTGCCGAGGAGGCGTCCGGATGATCAGGCACATTACGGACATCGGGCAGTTTTCCCCGCCGTACTCAGGAAAACGCCCGACGAAAGTCGATGTCGCGCCGGTGGCCGCGTGTCCGAGAGTGGGAGCACTGGCCTGCGTCGATAGGAGAAAAGCATGACGTTCCGGGTGAAATCAGCCGTCCGGGGATTCGGGCGGCCGATGACCCTGCTGGCGGGCGTGGCGCTCGCCGCCGCCGTGGTGGCGGCACCGGCCAGTGCCGCGCCAGCACCGCCGCAGCCCTCGCGACACCACTTCTCGGCGGCCGCGCAGTCGTTCGTCGGCGCGACCACTGTGCACGAGCGGGTGGCGCGGCTCAACGCGGCGATGGCCAAGCTGCCGAAGGAAAGCGGCGCGTACAACGCCACGAAGCTGTGGAACCAGGGCATCACCGGCGCCGGGTCCACTGTGGCCACGCTGGTGTCGTTCGGCGACGACAAGGTCAAGCAGGTGCTGGACGAGTATTCGCGACAGCACGGCCTGCCGCCGGCGAACGTCGAGGTGCTGCAGCCGTCCGGTGCGGTGCCCGCGTGCACCGACCCCGGGGTGGACACCGCCACCTGCCAGTCCTGGGGCGGGGAAACCGACCTCGACGTCACGATGATCCACGCGATGGCTCCGGCCGCGAAGATCGTCGTCGCGGCCACCCCGGTCGCCGAGACGCAGGGCTTCGCCGGCCTGCCGGAAATGATGCACGCCGTCGATTACATGACCGAGCATCGCATCGCTGACGTGGTCTCCATGAGCTTCGGCACCACCGAGGAGAACTTCCCGTCGTTCGAGTCGATCAAGACCCTCGACCCGGCGCTGGAGCGGGCGAGCCGGGCGGGCGTCACGCTGATCGCGTCGTCCGGCGACGACGGGCCGACCGGGTCGTACCTGCAGGGCCCTGGCAAGTACCCGTACCGCGTGGCGAGCTGGCCGGCCAGCGACCCGAACGTCACCGCGCTCGGCGGCACCCAGCTGCACCTGGACGCGAACGGCGTCCGCACCCAGCCGGACGACCTGGTCAACGCGGCGGACAACGGGTTCAGCGAGGGGGCCGGCCTGTCGAAGGCGTACGCGCGGCCGTCCTGGCAGAACCGGGTCAAAACGATCACCGGCAGCACGATGCGGGCGTACCCGGACATCAGCATGGAAGGTGTCCAGGGCACGTCGCAGTCGGCGCCGCTGTTCGCCGGTGTGCTGGCGTTGGCGGTGCAGGCCAACCACGGCCGGCTTGGCCAGATCAATCCGGCGCTGTACTCGAAGCTGGGCCCGAAGGGCACCGCGGCCGGGATCGTCGACGTCACCAAGGGCGACAACAGCCAGTACGACGTCGAAGGTTTCAAGGCCGGTCCGGGCTACGACATCGCGAGCGGCTGGGGCACGATCGACGCGTCGGTCTTCGTGCCCGCCTTGGTGAAGGCGGTGCGGTGATGCGGTAGTTCCCAGGCCCGCACGGCGGGCGGGGCGTCCGGGCAAGTTCACCCGGCCCGACACGATCGATCATGGTCGTGTCGGGCCAGCCGGACCACGCCGGAGACGTACTGTCACCGGCATGTCCAAGAACGCACTGGCCCGGTTGTGGTTCGGGGTGACCGCGGTCGTGGTGCTGGCCGCGCTCGTGGTCCAGATCGTCGCGCTGGTGCCGCCGCAAGGCCGGTACGCCAGCTTCGGCGGGCGGGTGGCGAACCTGTTCACCTACTTCACGATCATCTCGAACGTTCTCGTCCTCGTCACCAGTGCGGCTTTCGCTCGCGGACGCGGCAACTCCCCGTTGATGCGCGTGCTGTGGCTCGACGCGCTGGTCGGGATCGTCGTCACCGGTGTCGTCTACCAGGTCGCGCTCGCCGGACTGTACGAACTGCACGGGCTAAGCCTGGCCGCGGACATCTTGCTGCACCGGGTCACTCCGGTGCTGTGCGTGCTCGGCTGGCTGTTTTTCGCCCCGCGCGTGCTGGAATGGCGCACCGTCTGGTGGTCGCTCGTCTACCCCTTGGTGTGGCTGGTTTTCACGCTCGTCCGCGGCGCTATCGACGGCTACTACCCGTACCCATTCGTCAACGCCGACAACCTCGGTTACGGACAGGTCGCGCTGAACTGCCTGCTCATCGGCGTCTTCTTCATCGTGCTCGCCAGCGGTGCCCGGGTCGCCGACCGGCGGCTCACGCGCGTACCCGGCGAAACGCGTTCAGCGGATCGCTGAGCCCGGCTTGGGCGAGCGCCCGCCACGCGCCACGCTTCAGGTCCACTGGTTTGCCCGCGGCGACGCGGTGCATCTGCTGGGTGTGCCACTGAATCTCGAGCAGGCTGTCCGCGAGCCGGATTCCCGTGTGCGGGCACCGCCGTTCGGCTCGCACGTCCTCGCCCGCGAGCAGCCGTCCCGGCAGACCGGGGTCCACAGTGAACGGGCGGCCGATCCCGATCACGTCCAGGGCACCGGATTCCAGCGCCTCCGCCATCCCGGCCGCCGTGGTGAACCCGCCGGTGACCATCAGCGCGACGTCGCTGATCTGCCGGGCTTTCGCCGCGTAGTCCAGGAAATACGCTTCCCGCCGCTGCGTGCTCGCCCGGCCGGAGCCCATCATCACGGCCCGCTCGTACGTGCCGCCGGAAATCTCCAGCAGGTCGATCCCCGCCTCGCCAAGAGCCCGGACCACCTGCAACGATTCGTCCTCGTCGAAGCCGCCGCGCTGGAAATCCGCACTGTTGAGCTTCACCGAGACCGGCACGCGATCCCCGACCGCGCCCCGGACCGCGCGCACCACCTCGAGCAGGAACCGGCTGCGGTCGCGCCCCCACTCGTCGTCGCGACGATTCACCAGCGGCGACAGGAACTGCGAAATCAGGTATCCATGCGCGCCGTGGATCTGGATCCCGGCGAACCCGGCGTCGACGAACGTCCGCGCCGACAACGCGAACCTCGCCACCACCGCTTCGATCTCCTCCCCGGTCAACGCGCGCGGAGCCGCGAACGCCGTCCGCACCCCGCGATCGCCGAACGGCACCGCCGACGGCGCTACCGGCTGCCGCGACAAGTACCGGGGACTCTGCCGGCCAGGGTGGTTGAGCTGCACCCACAACTGCGCGTCGGTCCCGTCCACGGAGTGCGCCCACGCCCGATACGCCGCCGGATCGGGCACGACCGGCACCGCGACGTTGCGCGGTTCGCCGAGAGCCGTGGGATCGACCATCACGTTGCCGGTCACCAGCAGGCCAGCACCCCCGCGCGCCCAGGTCCGGTACAGCTGCGCGAGGTCGTCAGACGGCGCGTTGCGACGGTCGCCAAGCTGCTCGCTGAGCGCCGACTTCGCGATGCGATGCGGCAGCACGGCCCCGCATTGCAGTTTGAGCGGTTCGGCCAGCAGATCCCGGGGGTCGGTCATGAGCGGTCCCGTCGTCGCGGATAACTTACCGCGAGTAAGAATACTCGAAAGTAGATACCGGCGGTATGCCCCGCGGGCCACTAGGGTCTGCGGCATGACGGCCATAGTGCAGAACCTGGTCACGTCGGGCGTGTTCGAGCTCGACGGCGGCAGCTGGGACGTGGACAACAACGTCTGGATCGTCGGCGACGGCGCTGAGGTGATCGTGATCGACGCCGCGCACGACGCGAACGCCATCGCGGACGTAGTCGGAGACCGCACGGTCCGCGCGATCGTGTGCACTCACGCGCACAACGACCACGTCAACGCCGCCCCCGCGCTGGCCGAACGCACCGGCGCGCCGATCCTGCTGCACCCGGCCGACCGTGTCGTCTGGGACCTGACCCACCCGGACCGCGCCCCCGACGGCGACCTGGCCGACGGACAGGTCATCACCGTCGCCGGCACCGACCTCACCGTGCTGCACACCCCCGGCCACGCCCCCGGCGCGATCTGCCTGCACAGCCCCGACCTGGAAGTCCTCTTCACCGGCGACACCCTTTTCCACGGCGGCCCCGGCGCGACCGGCCGGTCGTACTCCGACTACCCCACCATCGTGAAATCCATCCGGGACCGCCTCTTCTCCCTCCCCGACGCGACGATCGTCCGCACCGGCCACGGCGAGGCGACGACAATCGGCAAGGAAAAAGCCGCGTCGGCCGAGTGGCCCGCCGCCTGACCGCCCTTCTCGCCGGGCGGGTCGGCACGCTCGCTGGTCCCGCCCGGCGAGCCTCGACTGCCGAGGCTCGCCCGCAAACGCTTGCGTCTGGCTACAGCAGCTAATTCATTGCTCGTCCACCTCATCGAGGCGAGCCGCCGGATCACCGCGCATCACGACACCGGTCGACCTCACCGCCGAGGACTCGCCCGCCCAACCAGCAGGCCGATTCCCCGCCGCAGCCACCCCGAGCCCAGCCGCCGCACAAGCCGAGCGCCCTCGGTGGCGCAGGCGAAACACCCATGCATCAAGGCCCCGGTCAGCCGAACCAAAACCTCCGCTCGCACCAGTCCCGAAACCCGGACCTACTGAGCCAGCCGAGGAACCTCCGGCACGATCCGAACCCGCTCCCGAGCTTCCGCCGCAAGCGTTTGCGCCCACCGCTGCAACCCGGCCACGTCCACCCCGTGCGGCGGCTCCTCCCGGAACGGCGCGATGTTCTCCGCACCCCGCTCCAGCAGCGCGACCGCCCCGTTCCCGTTCCCCCGCAACGCGTGCGTCAGCCCCACCGCCAGCTGGGCCAGGCCGCGCCACAGCTCGCGCTCCGGCCCGTCCGTCGCCTTCCACGCGTCCTCGAAGACCTCGTGCGCGTGGAACGGACGGCCGGCGTCCAGCAGGTCCTGCGCCTCCGCCAGAGTCTCCGCCGGGGTCCGCTGCACGCCTTCGGGCTGACGCGGCACGCCGTCGGAGCCGTAGGGCAGCGGGCGGCCAAGACCATCACGCGGGCGGGCGTTGCGGGCCCGTCCCTGGTCATCGCGATCACGGCTGTCCACCCGGCCATTGTCCCACGTGCGATGCCGGGTTAGCGTCTCGCGCGCAAGCCACGTAGCCTGGGGACTCGTGCGCTTTCTGGATGGGCACGTGCCCGCTCACGACCTGACCTACGACGACGTGTTCCTGCTGCCGAACCGTTCGGACGTGGAGTCCCGTTTCGGCGTCGACTTGTCCACTGTGGACGGCACTGGCGCGACGATCCCCTTGGTGGTGGCCAACATGACGGCCGTCGCCGGGCGGCGGATGGCCGAGACGGTCGCTCGCCGAGGCGGGCTCGTCGTGCTTCCGCAGGACGTCGACACGGCCGCGGTGGCCGAAATCGTCTCCTGGGTGAAGTCCCGGCACGCCGTCTGGGACACGCCGCTGGTCCTCACCGGCGGCGACGCGGTGGCCGACGCCCTCAACCTGGTGCACAAACGAGCACACGGCGCGGTCGTCATCGTCGACGGCGACGGCAAGCCGGTCGGCATCGTGGACGAGGCCGCCTGCGCTGGTGTCGACCGCTTCGCGCGGCTGGCCGACGTCGCCGAGCCGGCCGTGGTCGCCGTGCCGCTGGACACGCCGCCGCGCGAGGTTTTCGAACTCCTGCACAGCCACGGCGGACGGCTCGCCCTTGGTCTCGACGCCGAAGGTCGCCTGGCCGGCGTCCTCACCGCAGTGGGCGCGCTGCGCTCGGAGATCTACACCCCGGCCGCCGACGCCGACGGGAAGCTGCGCGTCGCCGCCGCAGTCGGCGTGAACGGCGACGTCGCGGCGAAGGCCGAGGCGGTGCTGGCCGCAGGCGTCGACACGCTGGTCGTCGACACCGCGCACGGGCACCAGGAAAAGATGATCGCCGCGCTCAAGGCGGTTCGTTCAGTGTCGCCGAAGGTGCCAGTCGTGGCGGGCAACGTCGTGACCGCCGAAGGCACCCGTGACCTCATCCACGCGGGCGCGGACGTGATCAAGGTCGGCGTCGGACCCGGCGCGATGTGCACCACGCGGATGATGACCGGCGTCGGCCGCCCGCAGTTCTCGGCGGTCGCGGAATGCGCTGCTGCCGCCCGTGAACTGGGCAAACACGTGTGGGCAGACGGCGGTGTGCGGCATCCGCGGGACGTCGCGCTGGCACTGGCCGCGGGCGCGTCGGCGGCGATGGTTGGCTCGTGGTTCGCCGGCACCCACGAATCCCCCGGCGACCTGCGGTACGACGAGCAGGGCCGCCCCTACAAGGAGTCGTTCGGGATGGCGTCGAAGCGCGCCGTCGGAGCCCGCACGCGCACGGACAACGTCTTCGACCGCGCGCGCAAGGCGCTGTTCGAGGAGGGCATCTCCACGTCGCGGATGGCGCTGGACCCGGCCCGGCCTGGCGTCGAGGACCTGATCGACTCGATCTGTTCCGGCGTCCGCTCGTCCTGTACGTACGCGGGTGCGCGCACGCTCGAGGAGTTCCACGAGCGAGCTGTGCTGGGCGTGCAGTCCGCCGCCGGTTTCGCCGAAGGACGGCCGCTGCCCTCAGGCTGGTGACACGTCAGCTCGCCGCGTCCGGCCCTGGGCGCGGCGAGCTGCTTACCGGTCCTCGTAAACACGGATCTCTGCCCAATCAGCTCGCGGTGCCAGGCAGAAGTGATCCCGAGGCAGCCCTCCGCAGAATCTGGGCAGCCACGTCCCGAAGTCGTATTCGAACGACAGCGTGCGTCGACGGCCTTCAGAGTCTTCGGGCGAAGTCAGCTCGACCTCAGCCAGTGGCTCGCAGACAAGCCTGTCGGTCGACTTGAGGAAGCACCACACGAGTTCGACGAGTTCCCTGCACTCGTCGAGGCGAGGCGGCTCCGAATCCTGGTGTTCCACGGCATTCCGGATTCGCATGAGCTTGCCGGTGCAGATCCCGTGAAGAACGGCCCACCGCGATCGCTGCGGCAGGCCGCCCTTCACGGATCTAGATCAGCCGTGGTCCTCCAGCATCTCGGTCACCAGCGCCGCGATCGGCGAGCGCTCCGACCGGGTCAGGGTCACGTGCGCGAACAGCGGGTGTCCCTTCAGCTTCTCGATCACCGCCGAGACGCCGTCGTGCCTGCCGACGCGCAGGTTGTCGCGCTGGGCCACGTCGTGGGTAAGCACCACCCGCGACGCCGAACCCAGCCGGGAAAGCACGGTCAGCAGCACGTTGCGCTCCAGCGACTGCGCCTCGTCCACGATCACGAACGTGTCGTGCAGCGAGCGGCCCCGGATGTGGGTCAGCGGAAGCACTTCGAGCATGCCGCGGTCGAACACCTCGTCCAGCACGTCCTGGCTGACCAGCGCGCCGAGCGTGTCGAACACCGCCTGCGCCCACGGCTGCATTTTCTCGCTCTCGGACCCGGGCAGATAGCCGAGGTCCTGGCCGCCGACCGCGTAGACCGGGCGGAACACCACGACCTTGCGGTGCTGCTGGCGTTCCATCACAGCCTCCAGGCCCGCGCACAGCGCCAGCGCCGATTTGCCGGTGCCCGCGCGGCCGCCGAGCGAGACGATGCCGACGTCGGAGTCCAGCAGCAGGTCGAGCGCCACCCGCTGTTCCGCCGAGCGGCCGTGCAGGCCGAACGCCTCGCGGTCGCCGCGCACCAGCCGCACCCGCTTGTCCGCCGTGACCCGGCCGAGCGCGCTGGAGCTGCCCGCGAGCAGCCGCAGCCCGGTGTGGCACGGCAGTTCGCCCACCTCGCCGAGCCCGAACTCCGCCGGATCCGCCGAACCGCCCGAGAAGAGCGTGTCGATCAGCTCCTGCGGCGCGTCCACGTCCGCCATGCCCGTCCAGCCCGACGGCGTGACCTCCTGTGCCCGGTACTCGTCCGCGGTGAGCCCGACCGCGCCCGCCTTGACCCGCAGCGGGATGTCCTTTGTCACCAGGGTGACCGCCGGCTGCTCGGTGGCGAGGTTGAGCGCGCACGCGAGGATGCGGTGGTCGTTCGAGTCGGTGCGGAAGCCCACCGGGAGAACGGACGGATCGGTGTGGTTCAGCTCCACCTGCAGGGTGCCGCCCTGGTCGCCGATCGGGATCGGGGCGTCGAGCCTGCCGTGCTTGAGCCGGAGGTCGTCCAGCAGCCGGAGGGATTCCCTGGCGAACCAGCCCAGTTCGGAGTGGTGGCGCTTGGCCTCCAGTTCGCTGATCACGACCAGAGGGAGCACCACCGCGTGTTCGGCGAACCGGGTGACCGCCCACGGGTCGGAGAGCAGCACCGACGTGTCGAGCACATAAGTGATGCGTGGGGATTCGGGCGAGATCGAGGCTTTCTCCGGGGCCGAAGCACCGGTCGAAGAACGGCCTGAGGCCTTGCGGGGTGAACGCTGCGCAGTCACGACGGCATCTCCCTCGAGGGCGTGTGCACCCCACGCCCGCACTCGCTGGGCCGGGCACCTCCCTGGCTGGGTCCGCGCTTCCTGACGCTGGCTGCGTCAGGCGGCACGGCCACGAGGGCCGGGTGCCGGCCCCCTCGTGCATCTCGTGGGCGGCTGAGCCGCCCCCTCGATCAACGCCACGACCAGGGCCTCCCGCGAGAACCCGCACGGAACGCGAGTCCTCTATCCCGGAAGGTACCTACGTCCGCCGCGTCGTGCAGGCAGCCACACAGGTGATTCGCCGATTCGTCATCCCACCGTCGGTCGCCCGAAACAGAGCGTCCACAGTGATCACTCAGCGTCACTGGGTCCGGTCATCGAGGGGTCCCCCGGACGAATGATCATGGAAAATTTATCACCGAGTGCAGGCAATTCCCAGGTAAAGGGCCTTGTACCACGGGGCAGACCAGAATGCATTTCGCGTCCTGGACACTGAACCGGACCGAGTGAACTGGGCCCTCAAGCGCTCACACAATGGGCGTACGCACCATTCGCTAGAGGCCATTCGGGGGTAATTTCCTTACTGCGGGACACACCACCGGAACACTCCGGTGCCCCGAATCCCAGTATCTCTACCTAGGAGTGTGCGAAGTGCTGAAGAAGGCTGGAATTGTCGCCGGTGCGGCCGCGGGTCTGATGATGATCGGCGGGACGGCGTTCGCCTCCCCGGCCGCGACCCAGGGCGCTCCGGACCCGACGTTCGGCGACGCCTACGCCACCTTCATCGAAGGCGGCGGCGCGCTGGGCTACGGTGCCGCTTCGGTGATCGCGGGCGCCTACGCCGGCATCGCCACGACGCCGGCGCTGATCGCCCACTCGATGGAGCACCACCACGGCTGAGCCGTCTTGACGCGAAGGCCCCGGAGCCCGGCTCCGGGGCCTTCGCGGCGTCCGCGGCCCGGGTTGACCGGTCCGGCTGGGTGGGTCCGCCGGACCGGTTCTCCGCCGCTCAGGCGCCGAACCGGCGGTGCCGCCAGGCATAGTCGCGCAGAGCGCGGAGAAAGTCGACGCGCCGGAATGCCGGCCAATAAGCCTCGGTGAACCAGAATTCCGAATGCGCGGACTGCCAGAGCAGAAATCCGGAAAGCCGCTGTTCACCGGACGTTCGGATAATCAGATCCGGATCCGGTTGACCGGAAGTGTAGAGATGTTCCGAGATGTGGTCGACATCGAGGATTTTCGCGAGTTCGCGAATCGAAGTGCCCTCGTCGGCGTGCTGCAGGAGAAGTTTGCGGACAGCGTCGGCGATCTCCTGCCGTCCGCCGTAGCCGACCGCGATGTTCACCTCCATGCCCACGTGGTTCTCGGTGCGCGCCACGGCGGCGGTGAGCTTCTGCGCCACCTCGAGCGGCAGCAGGTCGAGCGCGCCGACGATGCGCAGCCGCCACGGAACCTCGGCCCCGGCGAGTTCGTCGGTGACGTCGGTGATGATTTTCAGCAGCGGGGTGAGCTCGTCCGGATCGCGGTTGAGGTTGTCGGTGGACAGCAGCCACATCGTCACGACCTCGACCTCGGCTTCCTGGCACCAGCTGAGGAAGTCGGCGATCTTCTTGGCCCCGGCGCGGTGCCCGTCGGCCACGTCGGTGAACCCGGCTTCACGGGCCCAGCGGCGATTGCCGTCGAGCATGATCGCGATATGCCGGGGATGACGGCCAGCCGACTGCTGGATCAGGCGGCGGCTGTAGATGCTGTAGACAACGTCGGACATGAAGGACCGGAGGCTCACGCCGCCCGAGCGTACGCACCCCTTGTTCAGAGGTGTGACGCGCCACGGGGGCTGGCAAAAAACCTACGGTCCCGTAGCCTTGGCACGGTGAGTGTGACGATCGATCCCCCGCCCGCCCCCGAGGACACTCGGCCCCGGCTGCGCGGCCACATCCACTTCTGGTCGTTCTTCGGCGCCGTCGCCGCGGCCGCCGCGCTGATCAGCCTCGCCGCGTCGACAGTTTCCCCGATAGCGGCGCTGGCGACGTCCGTGTACGGCCTCACCGTGCTGGGCGTGTTCGGCGTGAGCGCGCTGTATCACCGCAGGCTGTGGAGCCCGCGCGCGTACAAGTGGATGAAGCGCGCCGACCACTCGATGATCTTCCTCTTCATCGCCGGCACCTACACGCCGTTCACCCTGCTGGCCATGTCGAAGCCGACCGGATACGTCGTCCTGGGCATCGTCTGGGGCGGCGCGATCCTCGGCGTGGCGATGAAGATGCTGTGGCCGCACGCCCCGCGCTGGCTGGGCGTGCCGATTTACATCGCGCTCGGGTGGGTCGCGGTGTTCGTCCTGCCGGAGCTGCTCAGCCATGCCGGGGTCGCGGCTTTGGTGCTGCTTTGCGTGGGCGGCCTGTTTTATACCGTTGGGGCGGTTTTCTACGCGGTGAAGTGGCCTAACCACTGGCCGGAGACGTTCGGGTACCACGAGTTCTTCCACGCGTGCACGGTGTTGGCGGCGGTGTCGCATTACATCGCGATCTGGTTGGCGATGTACTCCTAGCTGGGGTTTTACCTCTGTGGATCTTTCTCAGGCCGTCTCCAGGCCGTCACGCTGCCTGGGGACGGCCTGAGTCGTTTCCGAAGCACCCGCAGGCGACTGAATATCCCCGGCCGCGGTAGCTCGGGCTCAGCCGTTCAGCATCGGGGCCGC
This sequence comes from Amycolatopsis sp. NPDC054798, assembly GCF_053611505.1. Lineage (NCBI taxonomy): Bacteria > Bacillati > Actinomycetota > Actinomycetes > Pseudonocardiales > Pseudonocardiaceae > Amycolatopsis > Amycolatopsis sp. NPDC054798. Next base: position 52,483 of record NZ_JBSHAM010000025.1, read on the forward strand.
CAAGAACTGCTCCGGCACCGCGAACCCGTCCACCAACGTCCGCGCGTGGGACCGCAAAGCCCCGCACAGCGCGTTAACGGCCGCAGTCACCGCCTTAGACCGGCTTGCGGAGATCCGGCCGTGCTCCAAGAACCACGCACGGTCCGCTTCGATCGTCGACAGGGCGTACAGGTCGCAGACGCGCGAAAGAAGCCCAGCCGCATCCTCGTCAGGGCAAGCGGCGACAGCGCGCGCGAAGGCGTCGAGAATCAACCGGTCCACGTGTACACGGCCAGCGAGCAGCACATGGTCCTGTACGGAGTTGAAGACGCCGAAGGGGTCCGAAGCAGCCCGACGGAGGCGGTTGGCCACACCGCTCAACACGTGCTCTTCACGGTCCTCGAAGAGACGCTGTTGCCACTCGCGGTCGAAGAGCACTGAAGCGTCGTCAGACTCGGTCAGGCGCTCCACGAACCGCAATGCGGCTGAGTGCTCCTTCACGGTGTCCACCAGCTGCTCGGCGACGAACCGAGCGGTCGCGAGCGGGCTGAGGTCCTCGAAGTGTTCCTTGTACTGCGTCAGAAGACCCTTCGCGACCAGCTGCAACAACACCGTGTTGTCGCCTTCGAAGGTGGTGAAGACGTCGGTGTCGGCTTTCAGACCGGCCAGCAAGTTTTCTGCCAGGTACCCGCTGCCGCCGCAGGCTTCGCGGGCGGTTTGGATCGTCGCGGTGGCGTGCCAGGTGTTCAGAGCCTTCAAACCAGCGGCGCGGGATTCGAGTTCGCGCTGTTCTTCCTCTGGCGCGTCGGGGGCGATGTCGTGCAGGGCGGCGACCAACTCCTCCTGTGCGAAGTGCAGAGCGTAAGTCTTCGCCAAGGCGGGCAGCAGTTTTCGTTGATGTCCCAGGTAGTCGAGGATGACCACCTCGTCGCCTTCCGGGCGTTGGAACTGCCGCCGTTGGTCGCCGTAGCGGATTGCCAGCGTCAGGGCTCGTTGGGTGGCGCACCCAGCGCTTCCGCCGACGCTCACGCGGCCGCGGATCAGCGTGCCCAGCATGGTGAAAAAGCGACGGCCGTCGCTTTCGATCGGGCTCGTGTAGGTGCCGTCCTCGGCTACGTCGCCGAAGCGGTTCAGCAGCGCTTCCCGTGGCACGCGTACCTGATCGAAGGTCAACCGTCCATTGTCGACGCCGTTCAGGCCAGCTTTGACGCCGCAGTCCGCGATGGTGACGCCGCGGGCAGGAGCACCCGACTCGTCGCGGATCGGGACCAGGAAAGCATGCACACCGCGGGATTCGCCGGCGGTGATCAGCTGCGCGAATACCACCGCGAGCTGTCCGTCGCGGGCGGCGTTGCCGATGTATTCCTTGGTGGCGCCGGGATCTGGGCTGTGCACGACGAACTCGCGCGCGGCCGGGTCGTACGTCGCGGTGGTGTGCAGGTGCTGGACATCGGAGCCGTGGCCGTGCTCGGTCATCGCGAAGCAGCCGAGCAGGTCCAGATTCATGATGCGGCGCAAGTACTTCTCGTGATGCGACGAGGTGCCGAGCAGCTGTACCGCGCCGCCGAAAAGGCCCCACTGCACCCCTGCTTTGACCATCAGCGACAGGTCGCCGTAGCCGAGCATCTCGAACGACATCACCGACCCGCCGACGTCGCTCAGCCCGCCGTACGCGGAGTCGAAGCCGAGCGCGGGACGGTCGGTTTCGGCGAGTTTCCGCAGCTGGTCCAGCACCTGGACGCGATGCGCCTCGACGTCGAGACCGATCGTGTCCCGGAACTTCTCCGTGCTCATCTGCGCACGCACGTCGCGCTTCAGACCGGCCCAGCGTCCATCGAGGACGGCGGTCAACGCGTCCGGGTCCACTTTCTCGGGCACAGCAGGGACGTCCACGGTTCCTCCGATGCAGCAGGTTGCCACCAGCCTGCCGCAGCGGAGGATCTTCCGCAGCTCAGCCCAAGTCGGGCCCCTTCGACCGCAGGTCGTCGACTTTGGTCATCGCCTCGCGCAGTTCGGTCAGCCAGGCGTCCGCGTGTTCGCCGACCAGCCGCACCGCCCAGGCCAGCGCCTCGGACCGCGACCGCGCGACGCCGGCGTCCACGAGTGTGTCGAGGACCAGCCGTTCGGGCTGCCGCAGCCGGGTCATCACCGGCACCGACAGCGTCGTGAAGTGCACCGTCGTACCACCCAGCTTCGCGCCCCACGCCACCTTGCGCTGGTAGCGGTGTTCGGCTTGGCGGGCGATTTCGATGCGCTCGTCGCGGGTTTCCTCGCGGAACCTGCTGATCCGCCCGTCCTCAGCGGCCGCGCGGGCCGCGTCGTCGGCGTAATCGCCGGTCAGCGCGGGCAGCTCGCCGACGATCAGGATCTCTTCGCGGTCCACGGTGAGTTCCGGGTCGCCGGTGAACCAGCCGTCCGGGAGCCGTCCGCCGAACCACGCCGCCGCGTCGTCCGCCGACGGCACCTCGGCCTGCTGCCAGCCCCGGCCTTTCCAACCTCGCCCCATGACGTCCACCATCCTTGATTACATGATTACGTCACTACTGAAGCTACGCTGATTCCACCGTGGTGGGTACCGCGTTCACCAGGGGCGGAATTAGTCAGAGCTGGGCGATGAGCTGGTCCGCAGCAGTCACCGGGCGTTCACAGACGTAACCGCGGCAGACGTACGCCGCCGCCTCGCCGTCGACCAGCGGCCGGTCGGCCAGCAGCGGGATGCCGGGCGCGTCCGGCTCTCCGCCGAGCACGATGCCGCCGCCGTGGATGTGCTGCGCGGCGGCGGTGACCAGCTCCGCACGTTCCGTGCCAACGACGGCGACCTGCACCGGCCCGGATTGCGCCGCCTCCGCCACGGAGAGCCAGTGCCCAGCGAAACGCGGCACGCGCGCGGCGAGCAGACCGACGCGGCGCAGCGCGAGCTCGGCGGCGTCGCGGTATCGCGCCGCCTGGTCAGGTCCGGCCAACGCGGACGCGGTGAGCAGCGCACCAGCCAGCGCCGAAGCCCCGGACGGGCTCGCGTTGTCCGTCGGATCGGACGGGCGCTGCACCAGAACTTCCGCGTCGTCGGCGGTGTCGTGATACGCACCTGGCGCGGCGTCGGACGCGAAATGCACCAGCGCGACGTCCAGCAGCCGGGTCGCTTCGGTGAGCCAGCGAGGTTCGCCAGTGGCCTGGTGGAGGGCGAGAAGACCGTCCGCGAGGCAGGCGTAGTCCTCCAGGACGCCGACCGGTGCCCCGACCGAGCCGTCCCGCGAACTGCGGCGGAGTCGTCCGTCCACGATGTGCAGGTCCAGCAGCAGCGACGCCGCGCCGCGGGCCAGTTCGATCCACTGTGGACGCTCAAGCGCGACGCCCGCCTCAGCCAGCGCGGAAATCGCGAGACCGTTCCACGCCGCGACCACCTTGTCGTCCCGCCCCGGCTGCGGACGCGACGCTCGCGCTTCCAGCAATGTCTGCCGGACGCGCTCGAACCGGTCGAAATCGTCCGGATCTGCCCGCAATTGCAGGGTCGAAGCGCCTTCTTCGAACGTGCCTTCCTCGGTGACACCGAAAAGCTCAGCCGCCCACGGACCGTCCTCGCCGAGCACCTCGTTGAGCTGCGCGGGCGTCCAGACATACGTCAATCCCTCGACGCCTTCGGTGTCCGCATCAAGCGAAGCTGCGAAACCTCCTTGCGGCGTAAGAAGATCATGCTCAAGGAACCGGACGATCCCTTCCGCCACCCGCCGTGCCGACGCCGAGCCGCGGCGCGCGAGATGCGCGTACACTCGGAGCAGCAACGCGTTGTCATACAACATTTTCTCGAAGTGCGGGACGATCCACTCCGCGTCCACGGAGTAGCGTGCGAATCCGCCGCCCAGCTGGTCGTGAATGCCGCCGCGGGCCATCGAGTCCGCCGCGGACTCGGCAAGGGTGCGCGCCTCCGCCGAGCCCGTTCGCTCGGAGTGGCGCAGCAGGAACTCCAGCACCATGGACGGCGGAAACTTCGGCGCACCACCGAAACCGCCGTGCACCGAGTCTGCCTCCTGCGCAAGTTTCGTCACTGCCTCAGCCAGCGCGTCGGCGTCAACGGCGGCTTCCTTCAGCGGACCGCTCTGCTCGGCAAGATGCCCGACGATCTGTTTCGCGCCCTCGCGCAGGTCGTCCGGCCGCTCCTCCCACGCCTCGGCGACCGCCACCAGCAGCTGCGTGAACGACGGGATGCCGGGGCGCGGTGCGGGCGGATAGTAAGTGCCGCAATGGAATGGCTCGCCCTCCGGGGTGAGAAAACAAGTCATGGGCCAGCCGCCCTGACCGGTCATGGCCTGCGTGGCGGCCATGTAGACGGCGTCGATGTCCGGCCGCTCCTCGCGGTCGACCTTGATGTTGACGAAATGCGCGTTCATCAGGGTCGCGGTGCCTTCGTGCTCGAACGACTCGTGCGCCATGACGTGACACCAATGGCAGGCGGCGTATCCGACGGACAGCAGAATCGGCACCCCGCGACGGCGCGCCTCGGCCAGCGCTTCCGGACCCCACTCCCACCAATCGACGGGGTTGCCGGCGTGTTGCAGGAGGTAGGGGGACGTCGCATCGGCGAGGCGGTTCGTCATGGTGCCGAGTGTGCCTCATGCCGCTGGAGACCGGTCCCGTCCCCGCCTCGTCGGTAGTTTCCAACTTGGAAAGTACCTGCTAGTTTGGTAGGTACTTGATGGAGTGCCATCAGCCAAGGGGGTCTGGCGACATGGACAAAGCAGCGGCCGAACAGGCGTTACGCACCGCCGAATCGGCGTCGTCGAAGGTGCTCGCACAGGGACGGTGGCACCCGATGGCGTTGCTCGCGCTTGGTGTGCTCGAGGCCGCCGTCCTGCTGGTCGGCGGGCTTGGAAACATGGGACTGCTGCTCATGCCGGGAAGTCTGGTCCCGCTTTTCGTCTTCATCGTCTACACCGCGACCCGCCCGGTGGTCGGCCGGCACCAGCGCGTCCTTTATCCGATCCTCGGCGCGGGCGTCAGCTTGGTCATCGCGATCGCCGCCCCGCTCGGACAGGTGCGTTTCGCCGCGAATCCGGCCTGGTGGGTCCCTGCCGCGGTGCTCGGCGCGATCCCGTTCGCGGTCGCCGCCTGGTTCGAAACGCGGGGCCGCCGATGAACCACCCCCGGCTCGCGCTGGATTCGGTGATCCACTCGCCGATCCGGTTCTCCATCACCGCGGCCCTCGCAGCGGTCGACGAAGCCGATTTCAAATCGGTTCGGGACGCGGTGGAAATCTCCGATTCCGTGCTGTCCAAACAGATCTCGACGCTTGAAGCGGCGGGGTACGTCGCAGTCCGCAAGATCTTCGTCGGCAAACGCCCCCGCACCTACCTGTCGCTGACCTCGCAGGGGCGCAAGGCCTGGGACGCCCACGTCCGGGCCTTGCGCGAGATCGCCGGTTAAAGCGAGTTTCCAGCTGGCTGCTCCGAAAACGCAGCCTTCCGTCGCCAAGCAGCGGTACCCCGCCAGACACACCACGCGCCCGCCACTCCAGCCAATCCGATGCCGCAGAGCGCGACTCGGGCCTGTCCTGCCGGAGCCGGTCCGCCGAGGTGGACCAATACCCCCGCGACGGCGGACCCGATGGCGTTCGAGACGAGTTGCACGGTGTTGATCGCCGCGGCGGCGGTGTCGCCCTCGTCGTCGGAACCGACCCCGCCCATGATCCGCGCGGCCACGTGCGGCCAAGCGATGCCGATTCCGGCCCCGCCCACCAGGAGCGCCGCCGTCCAGGCCACCGTCGCTCCGGTTCCCATGGCGTCGCCTACCAGCAGTCCAGCGGCCACGAAACCGACGGTGATCAACAGCGGTCCCGCCGACGCCACCCGGCTTTTGGCCCGCAGCCCCGTGACGCCCGCGCTGGGCACCTCGCCCAGAGTCCAGCCCAGCGCGATCGCGGCGCCCACGAATCCGGCCAGTAACGGGGCGAGCCCCGCCAGGCGTTGCCCGAACAGCGGAATGAACGCCTCGATCTGCGAAGCGAGAGCCAGCAACGCGACGGCGCCGTAGCACCACGGAAGCGGAGACGAGAGGGAGAAAGCCGACCGCGGCAGAATCCGTCCGCCGCGTCGCTTGTCGTCAGCGAACGCCAAGCCGAGGCCGAGCAGGGCCACCACGAGCAGCACGCCGAGCAGGACCGTGGAATCCACGATGTTGGCGATGCTGACCAGCAGCGCGGAGACGACCAAAAGTCCCACCGTGAGCGGGGACGGTACGGGCGGCAAATCGCCTGCGCGCGTCGCGGGCACGGTGAGCGGAACGAGGATCGCCACCAGCGCCGTCACGACCAGGAGCGTGACCATCGCCCCGCGCCACATGCCGTACTGCGCGAAGACCCCGCCGACCGCCGGTCCCAAGAACGTGCCGACGCCCCACATCCCGGAAACCAGTGCGGCACCAAGGGACCACAAGCGTTCCGGCAACAGCGATCGGATCAGCGCGTACCCCAACCCGCACAACAGACCGCCGCCGAGCCCCTGAACGAACCGTCCAGTCAGCAGCACCTCCATGACCGGGGCGGCTGCGCAGATCACTGTGCCGAGCGCGAACGCGCCGAGGGCCACGAAATAGGTATTGCGCGCGCCGAGTCGTGGCAGCGCCGTGCTCACCAAGGCCGACGAAATGACTGACGCCACCAGGAAAACTGTGGTCACCCAGGCGTAATAGCGACCGCCTCCGATGTCCTGCACCGCGGCGGGGAGCAGGCTGGTCGTCAGGAATACATTGGTCGCGTACAGCCCCACGCCTCCGGCTAGTACGGCGGCTACGCGACGATGTCTGCCGGTGAGCAGGTCACGCCAACTTCCTTTGGTTGCCGGGTTTTCGGCGTTCTGAGCAGAAGAGCTGGACATCAGGCGAACCTAAAACCTCTAGTTTGATAGAGGTCAATGCCGGACGATCCGTTTGCCCGGACGGATACTGTGATCTTCATGGCAACGGAGGACGCCGTCAGGAAGGTCTACGCGCTGCTGCCGTCGGCGGAGCCCTCCCTGCCCGGCCGCCTGCGTGCCCAGCAGGCGCGAGACTGGCTCGACGGGGACCGCCGAGAAATCCGACCATTGGCCTTGGCCGCGCGGCGAGGAAATCGCTAAGGTCCGCACCTATGAAGCGATTCCCCGGAGCTGGCTCGCTGAAATCCATCACCGCGATCGTATTCATCGGATGTCTAGGTTTGTCCGGTTGCAGCACTCCTGCGGCATCCGCAGCGCCGAACTGGCTCACCTTCACGAACGGCCGCCTCTCCTACGGCACCGACGCCCAAGGCAACCGGATCCCCGACTTCTCCCGCGTCGGCTATCGCAACGGCGATGCCCCGCCGCCTGAACTGCCAGTCGCGGCCACCGTCGGGCCACAGCCGTCCGACGATGACACCGCGCGTATTCAGCAGGCCATCAACCAGGTCGCGAGCAGCGGCAAGCCAGGCGCGGTCCAGCTGACAGCCGGCAACTACCGGCTCGAAGGCACGTTGCGGATCAACGCCAGCAACGTCGAACTGCGCGGCGCGGGCAGAGGAGCAAACGGGACCAGACTGGTCGCGGCAGGCAAACTGCACACCCTGGTCACCATCGCCGGAACCGGTTCGCGCGCCACCGCCGGTTCGGCGATCCCGGTCACCAGCAGCTATGTCCCGGTCGGCGCGGATCGGCTCGACGTAAGCGATGCCTCGTCCCTGCACGTCGGCGACCACGTCATCGTGCAGCGTCCGCAGGAACAACCGTGGATTCACGCGATCGGCATGGACAAGATCCCGCCGCGGCCCGACGGCACCCCGAGCAAGCAGTGGACACCGAACGCAGGCCTCCAGTTCGACCGGACAATCACCGCCGTCAACGGCAAAACCGTCCAATTCGACGTGCCGCTGACCAACGCACTGGAAAGCCAGTACACGCACGCGACTGTCACGCGCTACTCGTATCCCGGCCGGATCAGCGGCTCCGGCCTCACGCACCTGTCCGCGGACGGCGCCGAGTTCGAGAAGGACCCCGCCTGGCACGACAACGGCTACTTCAATTCCCAGCTGGTATCCGTCGACGCCGCGCAGGACAGCTGGGTCGACGACGTGATCGCGACCCACTTCGGCTCCGCCTTCGGAATCGGGCAGAACGCGATCCGGGTCAGCCTGCTGCACACGTCGTCCCTCGACGAATCCGTCCCTCAGGACATCCACGCCCAGCCCGCCGCCTACACCATCAGCGGCCAGGAAACCCTGGTGCGGCAATGCGTTGTCACCGGCAGCAACCTGCACGCCTGGATCACGCAGGCGAGGGTGCCCGGCCCGAACGTGGTCAGCCACTGCACCGCGACCAACACCGGCTCCCGGATCCTCGACGCCGGACCGCACCAGCGCTGGGCCAGCGGGACGCTGTACGACGACGTCACGATGAGCCCGCCGTCAGGCCATCTTGAGTTGTCCGACCGCCAATGGATGGGCAGCGGCCAGGGCTGGGCCGGGGCGAATTCGGTGCTGTGGAACTGCGGGACCGGCTCGTATCTTGTGGAGAATCCGCCTACCGCGCACAATTGGGCGCTGGGTTGCACGGGCGCGCAGAGTAAGCCTCCGTCGGGGCATCGGCCCGGCGAGATCGGGTCGCCGGGCAAGCATCTGGCACCGGAGAGTCTTTACGAAGAGCAACTGGCGGAACGGCGCTGATCCCATCGCAGTAACGAACGGGTGAACTCCGCTGTTTATGGTTTGAGACATTCGGGTGACTCTTGCTATTGGCACCGGGACAGCCGCCCTGCTCACCTCCATAAAACGCGAACTCGGCTGCGATTTGCAGTTCGCAGTTGCAGACAGGCTTAATCGCAGCGACTACAGTAACTCTCCGGTTCCAGAGGGTGACGACGCACACCTGGGCCCATCGGACCCGGGACGGTCTACGCAAGGGGAGGCGTACATCGTGGCCGACAATCAGCAGTCCAGCCTGCCTCCGGCCCGGAGGTATGGCGGCGCGTCGATCGAGACGCTGGCGATCGCGCCGTTGCTGGGCGACGGGTACTCCTACGACGGGGCGACGCTGAAAGAAATCGCGAGACTCTATGAAAGTCTTGCTGACAAATACCACATCGATCAGAACCATGCAATTATCATCGCGCGAACACAGCCGCCCGGACTGGATTTTTCCAGCGCAGACAACGCCGCTGTATTCCAAAGTTCCGGCGAAGTCTTGCGCAGATCGTTGGAGCAATGCGAGCGGTACTGCCGCGATCAGGCCGCCAAGTATCGCGCGGCGCTCAAAAAATACACGGATACTGAGAGCACGCACTCCGCCGAAATAGGCAAGGCCAGGGGAAGCCTGTGAGACGCTCCCTAGCGCTCGCCCCATTAGCCCTGTTCGCTCTCGCTGGCTGCTCGAGCACAGCCCCAGGGCAAGCCGTCCCGGCCGAGCACACCGATCAACCGGCATCGAGCAGCACCTCGGATCAGGTGCCCGGCCCCGGCGTGCCGAAAGTTCAGAGTCCCATCGACATCACCAAGTTCAAACAGAACCCTTGCGAATCCCTGACCTCGGCGCAAATTTCAGACCTGCTCGGCGACGGAGCCCGGGTCAACCCCGATCCGCGGGGCCCTGGCGGACCTGGCTGCGGCTGGTTCTCCCAGGCTCAGATCGTGGTTGTGTTCCCGAACGTCGACAAGCTGGGCCTGACCTCAGTCTATCGCGCGAAAGGCGGCGCGTATCCGTTCTTCATGCCCCTCGCTCCGGTCGACGGATACCCCGTCGTGGCCTATGGCACAGCCGACCTGCGGGGAAGGCTCGGCGAATGCAACGTCGCGCTGGGAACCAGCGACCGCGAAACCCTCGACGTATCGATCACTCAATCGGCAGCGCACAAAGGCGAGAAGGATCCGTGCGAATCTGCCCGCGAGGTCGCGGAGAAGGTACTCGGCAATCTGCGAGGAGGACGCTGATGCCCGGTCGATCATTGACCCCGGCGGAGATTTACCAGCAAATCACCGGCGGACAAGGTCCCGAATCGCTCGGCGAGACCCATAAAGCCGCGAAAGACCTTAGCCAGCGACTGCTGGAACGTGCCGACGAAATCGCCCGTCTCGTGGATAAAATGCGCGCCGGCTGGCATGGAGCCTCCGCTGAGGGGGCCGCGAATTCGGCTGCCCCGCTGATGGCTGTCTCTGGGGACCACAGCGCGAACCTGACCTTCGCGCAGAGCGCGGCGGACGGGCAAATCTCTGCTTTTCAGACCGTCAAGCACACGGTGAGACCGATCGGTGCACGACCGGAAATCACCGCGCAGGACGTGTACGACCTGCTCAGCGGGAAGCTTGGCTACTTCGCCAAGCTCGACCAATGGCAGGCCGACGCCCAGCACAACGTCGACGCCTACACCGGCTATCACGCAACGACGGGGATGAACTCCGATCGCATTCCAGCGCGCTACGCGGAGTTAGACGAGACCGGCGCACCCATCGACCTCACCAGGACCAGCGGGTCTCCGAAGCACCCGCGCAAGGGCCCCGTCGGACCGGGTGGGAAACCGCCCGATGGCCACCGTCCCGGAGCGCACCATCCCAGGGCGATCGAAACACCTCCGACCGTGGAAGTACCGGTTCCGAAACCACGTACGCCGATACCCGAAACAGGCAGCAAAAGCCCGGCTGCGCACCCGCACAAGCCTGGGCCTGAGCCGTCCGGCGACCGCTCATCCGCCTCGTCCCCGAAGGCAATCACCGCGCAACCAGACGCGACTCACGTCAGTTCGTCCGAACCCGGTTCGCCCGCGTTGCCGCCCGGCTATCAGTTCGGGCCGTCCGGTCGGGCGGTCAATCCCCTCGGGTCCAGTGGGTTCGTTCCGCTCGGCGTTCCCGGATCAGGCAACGGCGACAGGCGCGGCGGTCTAGGCGCGGGGAACCGCGTCGGCGCACGCGTACCCGGCGAATCGGTACCGGCACGCGGTGGCACCGCCGGAACCCCTGGCGCGACGGGGAAATCCGGCAGCGTGGTGGGCAGCGGAATGCCGGGAAAGAACAAAGAAAAGGACGCGGAAAGAACAGCTCCGCCCTATCTCCGGGAGACCGACCCGGAAGTATTCGGCGGAAGCGACATCAAACCGACACCCCCGGTGATCGGGGACCGACCGGCCCGCTAGGCCGTCGGGGAGGAATCAGCGGTGCGCACGACCGAGCTGTCCCTCGACGCCCTTCTCGGCGCGCTCCGGGAAGCCGGGTTCGACGAGCCGCATCCGGTGTTCTCGGGGCGGCTCCGGTTCACTGCCGAGCGGTTCGACGAGGCCGTCCGGGAAGAGCTGGCCTGGCTGGGGCTCCTCGACCACGGACGGTTCATCGACGAGTTCGAGGACCTGCTCTACGCGCTGGGCCGCGCCGACACCGAGTACGTCGCCCACGTGGAAAACCAGGACACTCGCTACGGCGTGCTGGTCGCCGTCCGTGGCCGGACGGGCGTCAAGGCGTTGTGCTCCGGCGATCGGGTGCGGCTGAAGGTCCTCGACGGCACCCGCTCCCCGGCCGGCGCGCTGGTCGCGAGCCTGCCGCGGTACCGGCCGGCTCAGCTGACCGCGTTCTCCCTGCTCCAGGAGGACTTCCAGGCGGACCTCACCGACCACCGCAGCGCAGCCGCGCGCGCGGTCGACGCCTTGTTCCAGGAGACCTGGTTCGGCGTCGGCGAGATGACCGTCGCGGTGCGCGAGCCGGCGAAACCAGGGCGCGTCGAAGCCGGGCCGCTGAGCTACCTCGACCTCACCGACGGCCGCGTCGCGTTCGAGGTGTCCGGGCCTGAGGAAAACCGGTACATCACGGTGCTGCCCGGCGAGGACAACCTGCTCACGGACAAGCTCGCTGCCCTCCGCGACGGGCTGACCAGCTAGTTCAGGCCCGTCGCCGGAGGTCAGTCGCTCTTCTTGGCCGCCGCCGCGTCCGGCTTCTTTTCCGCGGCCGCAGCCGCAGCCGGGTTCTCCGGTGCCTCTTCAGCCGTCTCCGACCCGGCCTCGGCAGCCTCCGAACCGGCCTCTTCCTTGTCGAACGTCTCCGGCACCTTCTTGAGGTGCTTGCTCATCGACCGGACCAGGAAGACCACCGCGACCAGGAACAGGATCAGCACCAGCAGGCCGACCGGCGAGGACTTGCCGAAGTCCTCGCCCTGGCCGCCGTTGTCCCCGCTGTCCGGCTGCTGGGCCAGCACCAGCGCCGACGCGGTGAGCGGGACGACCGCTGCGGCCGGCACACCGAAACTCATGGGCTCACCTTCTCCTTGATGCCTGCGAACAGATCGTCCTCCGGCAGCGTGCTGTCCACCAGGGAGCGGTTCAGCTCGTACTCCTCAGTGGGCCACACCTCGCGCTGGATCTCCAGCGGAACGGCGAACCAGCGGCTGGTCGGGTCGATCTGCGTGGCGTGCGCCTTCAGCGCCTCGTCGCGCACCTCGAAGTATTCCCCGCACTCGATCCGGGTCGTCACCCGCTCCATGATGTCGGCGCGCTCCGGGTCCCAGGACTTGAGCCACTCCTCGTACGGCGACTCCAGCCCGGCCTCCTTGAGCGCGGTGTCGAACGCCACCATCCTGGCCTTGGAGAACCCGTGCATGTAGTACAGCTTGAGCGGCTGCCACGGCTCGCCCGCCTGCGGGAACCGCTCCGGGTCGCCCGCCGCGTCGAACGCTGCCATCGACACCTCGTGGGTGCGGATGTGGTCCGGGTGCGGGTACCCGCCGTTCTCGTCGTAGGTCGTGATGACGTGCGGGCGGAACTCGCGGATCACGCGCACCAGCGCCTCGGTCGACTCCTCCAGCGGGATCACCGCGAAGGTGCCCTCCGGCACCGGCGGAAGCGGGTCGCCCTCGGGCAGCCCGGAGTCGATGAATCCCAGCCAGCGGTGGCTCACGCCGAGGATCTTCGCCGCGCGGGCCATCTCTTCGCGGCGGATCTCGGTCATGTTCGCCAGCACGTCCGGACGGTCCATGGCCGGGTTGAGAATGCTGCCGGCCTCGCCTCCGGTGCAGGTCACCACCATGACCTCGTGCCCGTCGGCGACGTATTTGGCCATCGTGGCGGCGCCCTTGCTCGACTCGTCGTCGGGATGGGCGTGCACCGCCATCAGGCGCAGTCGCTGCTTGCGGTCTTCTGTTGTCAGCTCGTCGGCTCCCACCATGGTCCGAACGGCCCTTTCCTGTCCTGTTATTCCGTGACACCTGGTTGCGCCGCGGTAAACCGCCCCGGCTCCGCGCCGCCGGAACGGGTCGCGGATACTCGACCAGGGTGGTGCCCCGGACCGGCCGCACCACCCATTGTCCTCAGGGGTACGACAAGTTTGACCGGAGGCCCGGATTTGCCGAGCGGGGAGACCGTGACCGCCGAGGGCGGCGCCGTGCCGGCGCGGCCCTCGGACCGGTACGGCACCGCGGGCAAGGGCAAACCGCCGAAGCGCTGGCGGAGGTGGCTTTTCGTGGCCGTCGCGCTGGTCGTGAGCTGCGCGATCGGCTGGATCTACTACCTCAACCTCGGCAAAACCCCGATTGAAGCCGAGCGCGTCGGCTTCAAGGAACTGCCGAACGACGCGATGGAAGTCACGCTCAACGTCACCCGGGACGACGACAGCAAGCCCGGCGTGTGCGTGGTGCGCGTGCGCGACAAGTCCGGCGCGGAAAGCGGCCGCCGGGAGGTGCTGGTTCCCGCCGGGGCCGGCCACAGCAGGGTGAACACAGTGGTGAAGAGCATCGGAGCCCCGGTGACCGCCGACGTGTTCGGCTGCTCGTATTCCATACCACGCTATCTGTCAACCCCGTAGCGGCCAACGGAGTGAAATGCGCGGCGAGCGTCCGCGCGGCGTGAAATGGACCGGCGTCGACCAGTCGTGCCGTGATAAGCTCGTACACCAGCACGGCCCCCGACGGGCCGTGTTTTTCCTTTATCTCAGCCGCGTGCGTACGCGGTGGCCGGCTTGTACACCCAAGCCTGGCAGGCCCTACGAGGAGATGGTGACCGTGAGCGACACCAAGGTGACCTGGCTGACCCAGGATGCCTACGACAGGCTCAAGCACGAGCTCGACGAAATGATCGAGAATCGTCCGGTCATCGCCGCCCGCATCAACGACAGCCGCGAAGAGGGCGACCTCAAGGAGAACGGCGGCTACCACGCTGCCCGCGAGGAGCAGGGCCAGGCTGAAGCCCGGATCCGGCACCTGCAGGAACTGCTGCGCAACGCGAAGGTCGGCGAGGCTCCGGACGACGACGGCACGGCGGGCCCCGGCAAGGTGCTGACCGTCAAGTACGACGGGGACGACGAGGAGGAGAAGTTCCTGCTTGCCACCCGTGAGGAAGGCGCGGAGGGCGCGCTCGACGTGTACTCCCCCGAATCGCCGCTCGGGAAGGCGCTGCTCGGCGCCAAGGAGGGCGAGTCCCGCGAGTACGAGCTGCCGAACGGCAAGACCATGAAGGTCACCCTGGTCAAGGCGGTGCCCTACAGCGAGTCCTGACTCGTTCCTGCCGAACGCGCGCCCGCCCGGTTTTTCCGTGGCCCGGCGCGCGTTCGGCGGTCTAGCGTGTCTTCCAGAGAAACTCTGGAAGGACACCGATGAGCACCGAACCACTCTGCCTGACTTGCGGAATGCAGTACGCCGCCCCGCGCGCCGACTGCCCGATCTGCGAGGACGAACGCCAATACGTGCCGCCGGGCGGACAGCAGTGGACTGACCTCGCGACGCTCCGCTCGAGCGGAGAGCTCAAACCGCGGATCGAGGAGCAGGGACCGGGCCTCATCGGCGTCGGCTCGGATCCGAAATTCGCGATCGGCCAGCGCGCGCTGCTGGTCCGCGCGGCGAGCGGCAACTTCCTCTGGGACTGCTCCGCCTACCTCGACGACGAGCTGATCGGCAAGATCACCGAACTCGGCGGCATCACCGGCATCGCGATCAGCCACCCGCACTACTACACGACCATGGTCGAGTGGGCGCGCGCCTTCGACGTCCCGGTCTATCTGCACGAGAACGACCGGCAGTGGATCGGCCGTCCGGACCCGGCCATCCAGCTGTGGACCGGCACGACGCTCGACGTCTCGCCGGATCTCCAGCTGATCAACCTCGGCGTGCACTTCCCCGGCGGCACCGTGCTGCACTGGCCCGCCGGCGAAGAAGGCCGCGGCGCGCTGCTGACTGGCGACATCGTGCAGGTGGTCCCGGACCGTACGCACGTCGGCTTCATGTACAGCTATCCGAACCTCGTCCCGGAGCGGCCGAGCATCGTACGGCGCGCTGCGGAACTGCTGGAGCCGTACGCGTTTGAAGCCATTTACGGCGCGTGGTGGGACGCCATTGTGCGTACCGACGGCCATGACGTCGTACAGCGCTCTGCGAAGCGCTATCTCACGTACGTGTCCTAGCCGTCCGTTCGAGCAGCGGCCGCACTCGCGGTGGCACTGGTGTCGACAACGCGATCGAAGTCGACGTACGCAAGACATCCGGCACGCCAACCACTTCGTCAATGACGCGTTGCAGATCGTCGTTGTCGCGCGCGACAAGACGTACGAAGAGGTCGCCTTGTCCGGTGGTGGCGTGCACTTCGCACACTTCGTCGATCGCAGCCAGTGCCTCCGCGACACCGGCCCGTTTGCCCTGCGCGATTTCCAGCACGGCGAACGCGGTGAGGCTGTATCCCATCGCGGCCAGATCGAGTTCCGGCGGGAAGCCGCCGAGGATGCCGCGTTCGGTCAGCCGGTCCAGCCGGGCCTGCACGGTGCCGCGCGCGACGCCGAGCCGGCGCGCGCATTCGAGCACGCCCAGCCGGGGCGAGTCGGTGAGCAACAGCAGCAGCCGCGCGTCGAGCGAGTCAAGCACCGGTTTTCTCCCTGCACAGGTTGTCCAAGATGACCGAGTATCTCCAGGATAAGCTGAGCACATTGTCCAGCTGAAACGGAAACCGTTGCGCAGCTTGCCGGGCGCGACTCATGCTTCAGTGCATGACCTCCACGATGGATCCGCACGGCGCACTCGACGACGTCAGCTACGACCAGCTCCGCCAGCTCGTCGGACTGGTGGACCACGACGCCTCGACCGACCCGTTCCCGGTCAAGGCACTGGACGCGGTGGTGTTCATCGCGGGCAACGCCACCCAGACCGCGTGGTTCTACCAGGTCGCGTTCGGCATGCAGCTGGTCGCGTACTCCGGCCCCGAAACGGGACAGCTCGACCACAAGGCCTTCGTGCTCAAGTCCGGCTCCGCGCGCTTCGTGATCACCGGTGGCGTGAAGCCGGACTCGAAGCTGCTCGACCACCACCGCCGCCACGGCGACGGCGTGATCGACCTCGCACTGGAGACCACCGACGTCGACAAGTGCGTCGAGCACGCCCGCAAGGAGGGCGCGACGATCCTCGAAGAGCCGCACGACGTCACCGACGAACACGGCACGATCCGCCGCGCCGCCATCGCGACCTACGGCGAGACCCGGCACACGCTCATCGACCGGTCCCGCTACAACGGCATCTACCTGCCCGGCTTCGAGCCGCGCGAGGGCACCGTCAAGCGGCCCGAGGGCGCGCCGAAGCGGCTGTTCCAGGCGGTCGACCACTGCGTCGGCAACGTCGAACTCGGCAAGATGGACTACTGGGTCGACTGGTACCACCGCGTCATGGGCTTCGTGAACATGGCGGAGTTCGTCGGCGACGACATCGCCACCGACTACTCGGCGCTGATGAGCAAGGTGGTGTCGAACGGCAACCACCGGGTCAAGTTCCCGCTCAACGAGCCGGCGATCGCGAAGAAGAAGTCGCAGATCGACGAGTACCTCGAGTTCTACGAGGGCGCGGGCTGCCAGCACATCGCGTTGGCCACCAACGACATCATCGCCACCATCACCGCGATGCGCGCGGCGGGCGTCGAATTCCTCGACACCCCGGACTCGTACTACGACGACCCCGAGCTGCGCGCCCGGATCGGCGAGGTGCGCGTGCCGATCGAAACGCTGAAGGAGCACCGGATCCTGGTCGACCGCGACGAGGACGGCTACCTGCTGCAGGTCTTCACCAAGCCGATCGGCGACCGGCCCACCGTGTTCTACGAGCTCATCGAGCGGCACGGTTCGCTCGGCTTCGGCAAGGGCAACTTCAAGGCCCTGTTCGAGGCCATCGAACGGGAGCAGGAGCGCCGCGGCAACCTCTGATCCGCTTCCTCCCTTCCCGGCCCGTCCGCGATCTCGCGGGCGGGCCGGTTTTTGTTACGGCGCGCTACTTGAAGTTCGCGTACAGTAGTCGGCATCACAGGAAAAACCGCGCCGCGCGGACAATTCGGAACCGCGCGGAACCGACGGGGTCGCGCGTCCGTCATTCTGGAGAAGTCACCGTGGAGAAAGGGGCCCGATGCCCGACAGCATCGACGCCAGCGAGCAGATGGTCGAGGGCTGGACGAAACAGCTCCAGCAGACCGCCGCCCGCTATCAGGCGATGGCCGAGCGTATGCAGGGCCAAACCGTCACCGAGCGCTCGAAGGACGGCTCGGTCGAGGTCACCGTGGACGCCAAGGGACTGCTGAAGAACCTGGTGCTCGCGGACTCCGCGGCAGGCAAGAAGATGGCCGACGTTTCCGCCGAGGTGATGCGGCTCGTGCAGCGCGCGCAGGCCCGGATCCCCGAACTGCTGCAGCAGGCT
This sequence comes from Amycolatopsis sp. NPDC054798, assembly GCF_053611505.1. NCBI lineage: Bacteria > Bacillati > Actinomycetota > Actinomycetes > Pseudonocardiales > Pseudonocardiaceae > Amycolatopsis > Amycolatopsis sp. NPDC054798. The sequence goes on from NZ_JBSHAM010000025.1 coordinate 70,083, forward strand.
GCGGCCGAGACGGTCGGCGGCGATCAGACCACGGAAACACTGGTGGCCGACGCGCAGCGGACGTTCCCCGCGCCGCCCGCCGAGGAGCCGGACGAGTCCGGACCGGACCGGGTGCGCCGGTTTTTGCCGGAGGACGCCGAAGAAACGGGCGCCGCCGCGCCGCCGCCACCGCCGCGCCCGGCGGCCCCGCCGACTCCTCCGCCGCAGCCGCAACGCCGCCGCCGGAGCTCGTCGGACGATGACGACGACTTCGGCGGATCGATCCTGTCCTGACCGGAAGCCGTTCCAGGGGGAAGAAAAACCATGGCACCCAGGGGTTATGAGATCGGCGGCGATCTCGAGGCGCACGCCCGTCAGCTCGACGGGCTCGCCGACGGATTGAAGCAGGCTGTCGATGCCGCGAACCAGGTCAGCATGCCCACCGACGCGTACGGCATTCTCTGCCAGCCGTTCCGGATGATGCTCGACCCGGTCGAGAACTACGGGATCGAAGCGCTGCAGAACACCGTCACCGCGATGGACGCGCAGGCGCAGAAGGTGCGCGACGCGGCGAAGGCGTACGACAACTACGAAGGCGAAGCCGCCGGTTCGATGAAGGCGAGCGACTGATGCCCGACGCCAATCCGCTGGTCGCAGAGTCCAAAAAGGACGGCGACGGGCCGGGGCCGTTCACCGAGGGCAACGGTGATTACGGTTACGCCACCGGCATCAACATCGCCGAATCGGCGACCGACGCGTTCAAGGGAATCGCGGACGGCGACTGGGTTTCCGGCGGTCTCGGCGTCGCGAGCCTCGCCGGCGAGATCGCGGGCGCGGCGATCGACCCGTTCGGCTACCTGATGTCGTCGGTGGCGTCGTTCCTGATGGAGCACGTGCAGCCGCTGAAGGACATGTTGGACTCGGTCGCGGGCAATCCGCCGGTGATCCAGTCCTATGCCGACACCTGGGGCAACGTCGCGAAGTCGTTGCAGGAGCGGCAGAAAGACCTCGAGAACGCGGTCAAGACCGGCACCGCGGAGTGGAAGGGCGACGGCGCGGACGCCTACCGCAAGTCCGCGGCGGAGGCGGCCGAGGCGATCGGCGGCGCGGCGACGGTCGCGAGCGCGATCGGCACCGTCACCATGATCATGGGCCAGGTCGTCGCCTTCGTGCGCGGGCTGGTGCGCCAGCTCATCGCGGATCTGGTGGGCAAGTTGATCTCCTGGGTGATGGAGGAGGTGTTCTCGCTCGGGTTCGGGACGCCGCTGGTGGTCGCGCAGGCCGTCACGGCGATCTCCAAATGGGGCGAGAAGATCAGCGAGCTGCTGACGAAGCTGTGCGAGACGATGCGCCGGGTCTCGCCGCTGCTCGGCAAGCTCGCCGAGGTTTTCACGAAGATCATCAAGGTGCTGGGCAAGCTGGCCGGCAAGGTCACCGGCCTCGACGTGATCAGCACGAAGAACATCAAGGCGGGCGGCTTCTTCCACCGCGGCGGCTCCGGTGGCGGGGGCGGTGCGGGCGGCGGTCATCACGGCGGTTCCGGAGACGGCGACGCGGACCCCGGCTCGCCGTCCGGTTCACGCCGCTCCAACGGGTCGGACAGCGCGGACGGCGGCGACGGTTCGAATGGCAGCCACAACAGTTCGGACGGTTCCGACTCGCCGGGCGACCACTCGGGCGATTCCGGCAGCCACAACGGATCCGACAGTCCCAGCAGCGACAGTTCGTCGCCGTCCGGCTCGCATTCCTCGTCACCGAACGGTTCCGGTCCGTCCACAACAGACACTCCGACGTCGTCGTCCCGGCGCGGCTCCGACAGCTCAGGCGGGAGCCATGCCGACTCCAGCCCGTCGACCTCCAGCCCGTCGACGTTCGCCGGTGATTCGAGCCCGTCCTCCCGCGGCGGGAGCAGTTCCTCGGATAGTTCGTACTCGCCGCAAAGCTCTTCGCACAGCGACAGCCCGTCCTCGGTCAGCGCGCCGCCCAGTTCTCCGCACTCCGGCGGGGCACCGCACTCCGGCGGGTCCGCGTCGTCGGGCGGCGGCACGCATTCCGGCGGCAACGAGCCGACTCCGCATCACTCGAGCAGCAACGACTCGACGTCGGCGAGCGGGTACGCCCCGCCCCGCGCGGACGCCCCTGCTCCGCAATCCGCTCCCCCGCAGCACATTCGCTCGAACGACGGGGGCGGTTCGGCTCCGAACCAGAGTCCGGCGGGCGGCGGAATTCCGCAGCAGGGTGGCGGCGGCAATCCGACCAGCGCCCCGGCCGGTGGCGGCGGTCCGGCACCACGGCCTGGCGGCAGCGGTTGGACCGGGACGCCGGGGACGCGGGCTCCCGAGGTGGCACCGAACCGGGTTCCGGACAGCGGTCCTTCCAGTCGGCGGCCGAGCGGCGGCCCGAGCCCGGCGGACAGCGGCGCGCCGAGTCGCACGCCGGACCGTTCCGGCCCTGGTCCGCAGCGGCCCGGTGACGGCGGCGCTGGCCCGCAACGACCTTCTGACGGTGGCTCCGGCCCGCAGCGCACTGGCGATTCCACCCCGCAGCGGCCTGAAGGCGGCAGCTCAAACCCGCAACGCACAAGCGACTCCACCCCACAGCGCCTTGAAGGCGGCGGTGGTTCTTCGCCGCAGCGTCCGGCCGATTCGTCGAACAGCGGTCCGCAGCGCCCTGGCGACGGCGGCGATGCCGGGCAGCCCAAACGCCCCGGTGCGGACCCGGGTCTCGGCCGTTCGGAGCCAGCACCGGCATCCGGCGGCGGATCGCCAGCGCACCGCGGGTCCGGTGACGGCTCCGCGCCCCCGGCCGCGGCCGTCGCGACCGGCCCCGGTGGCCAGCGCGGCCCGGAGACAGGCGGCGCGCGACGTCCCGACGGCTCCCCCGAGCCCGTCGCGCGCGGCGGTGCGCGTACCGACGCGCCTCCGGCCAGCACCAAACCCGGCGACAGTCCACAACGGACCGGGAAAGAATCCCCGGCGCAGAACGGCAAACCGAACGTCGACGAGTCCGGGAAGCCGAAGGACGGCGACAAGCCGGGCAAGCCCGACAACACCGCCCCGGACAAGAAGCCCACGCCGCACGACGACGCGGAACGCAAGCCGGGCAACGACAAGTCCGACCACCGCCCGGACCGCGACGCGCCCGAACGCAAGCCGGACCACGCCGACCCGGAGCCGAAACCCGAGCACCACAATCCGAACCAGAACGACCCGAACCACCACGACCCGGACGGGTCGAACCACCACGACAACCCGGACCACGACGGCACCCCGCCGCACCACGACGAGCCGCTGTCGCCGGACGAGGTCAACCACCGGCACGCCGAGGACACCCCGGCAGGCAGTTCGTACCACCGCGACGACCCGGAACTCGGCGACCTGCCGCACCGCGTCCAGCCGGACCCGGACGGGCGCTACACGGTGGACGTGCACGTCACGGCGGACGGCCACGCCCGCATCGGCGACCGGCTGTACACGCCGGAAGAGTTCGCCGACATCCTGCGGCGCAACGGAAACTACGACGGCGGGCCGATCCGGCTGATCGGCTGCGATGCGGGATCGAACGATTTCGCGCACCGGCTGTCGCGCGACCTCGACACCGAGGTGATGGCTCCGAGCAAGCCGGCGTGGACCGACTCGAACGGCCGCGTCTTCTCCTCCGACTACGAAATCGGCCCGGACGGACGGATGCGGCCGCGGATCCCGCCGGACGGCGAATGGTCGGTGCACCGTCCCGACGGCACGGCGCACCGCGTCGGCGACGACGGTTTCGCCCCGGACGGCAAGCATCACGACCCACACGACGTCGACGCCGACAGCTCCCGCCACCGCGGCGAAGACGGGGACGACGACGACCTCGACTGGCGCGACCGGCCCGGTCCGGACGGCCGCACGCCGAGGGAAAACCTTGCCGACCCGGAGTACATGAAGAAGCACTACTACGAGTGGACCGACCAGAAAACCGGGCGCACGGAGCTGCGGATCAAGCATTCCGCGGTCGATCCGGAGAACCCGCCGCACCCGGTGGACCTCGTCGACGGCAAGCCGGTGTTCAAGCACGACCGGCCGGCGGCGGAGTTCATGGGGTACGACGACGCCCGGTCGGGCACGCACGCGCCGAAGCACGAAAACGGGACCGCTCCGGAGCACGACGCGGGCAGCGGCCAGCACCAGGGCGACGGCACCGGGCAGCACGACCGGCACGACTCCGGGGACGGCCAGCACGACCAGCATCCCGGCGAGCAGCACGTGCCGGGAACGCATTCCGACACGTCGAACTGGCGGGAGAAGGACTACGAGGCGATCGACGAGAAGGTGCGCGATCGCGAAACCAAGTACCACGAGCTGAACGACACCCCGAAGGATTCTCCGGAGTGGAAGGACGCGCACAACGCGAAGAACGACGCGTCCGAGAAGCTGGGCGAGGAGGCGTCCGGGCACGCGGTGCGCGACCGGCTGCACCGCGAGTTCACCCAGGCCCACCCCGGCCAGGACTTCGACGTCCGGGAGCATCCGGACGCGCCGGAGGGCAGTCACCGCTACCAGATCGTCGACGGCGACGGGAACGTGCGCGCCGACATCACGCCGCGGCACCCGATCGACGGCGAGAAGCCGGGAGCCGGGAACTTCGACCACATCTGGGAGGTCGACTACCACAACGGCGGCGAGCCGCACTACATCGTGCACGAGGCGAAGGGTCCGGGCGGCCAGCCCAGCACCCGGTACGTGCCCGAGGACATGCGCACCTACCGGCAGGGCCACCCGAAGTACTTCGACGACATCGTGAAGAAGATGGCGCACACCGACCCCGACCTCGCGGACGCGCTCGAGCGTGCGAAGCTCGAGAAGAGGCTCGATTATGTGGAGGTGCGAGCGTTGGTCGACCAAACCGAGCGCACGCACAAGAACCTCGGCTACGCCTACAAACCCTTCAACGGTTACGACTACAAGTCGCCGCTGACCCCAGCGTCCGGTGAGGAATGAGATAGATGACCGCCGTTCCCAGGCATTCCGTCAGCATCGACGTCGCGTGGAAGCAGATCGAGAAGTTGTCGCCGCAGGTGGCCTTCTACTTCGACTACATCACGAAGGACACCAGCGCGCTGGCGAACGTTCTGCGCCGGGAGCTGATGCTCGCGCAGTACCGCAGCGTCGTCGATCCGGACGCCGAGGACCCGGACACGTGGGGCGACCTCGGCCTCGCCGCACAGGCCGCGGCCGCCGCTTTCACCGCGGCGTGCGCGCCGGAGGGGCAGGAGGTCGACGCGGTGATCGGCCGCCCGCGGCGCTTCGCCGCCACCGGACCGACCCCGCGCACCGACCCGGCCGCCTGGCTCACCGCGGCCTGGCTCGCCGTGATCCAGCGGGACGACGTGCTGATCCAGCAGCTGGCCGCGGTGCCGCTCGACGTGCTGCGCGAGTCCGGCATCGAGCACGACGCCTACATGTACCCGTGGGTCGAGACGCTGCAGACGTTCCTCGCGCACCGCGAGGTCACCCCGGAGATGTTCCTGCCCGCGATGGACGGGACCGACCCGGACACCGCGCAGTTCACGCCGCCCGCGGCGATGCTGCAGCTCGTGTACCCGCCGATCCGGATGTTCTATTACGTGCTGCGCCGGGACTCGGAGAAGTTCGCCGAGGCGTTCGTCTCCGCGCTGGAGCGGCACCGCGAGTACTGGACCGCGCAGGACCGCGACACCGACCCGGACGGTTTCCTCGCGCTGGCCCCGCTGGCGGTGGCGGTGCTCGCCCGTTCGGTCGGGATGACGTTCGACGTGCAGTCCGGTTACACGCCGGCCAACCTGCTCGCGGGCATCCTCCCGCCGCAGAACGGCTGATCGGAATGAAGCGTTCGCCCGGCGAGGAGCCGCTGAAATCATGACCCGGCCACCGGTGCCGCTCACCCCTGCCCAGCAGCAGGATCTCGTCCAGCAGATCGGCCAGGCGGCCGCGGCCGCGCTGCCCGCGGGCTGGCAGCAGCTGCACGTCGTCTGCCGCGCCGCGGGACGGCACGTGGAAGTCGACGTCGCCGTGCTCGCCCCGGACAACCGGACCTACCCGGTCCAGCCGCATCCGGAACTGCCGCGGCTGTTCGGCGTGCTGCGGACCGGGATGTACCAGCCGGGCCGGGGCACGTGGCTGAGCGCGACACTGGTGTTCTCCCCGCAGCGGCCGCCGTTCGCGGACTACCAGCCGGACGTCGAACCGCGGTGGCGGCAACTGCCCCCGCCGATCGGTTTCCAGGACGAGCTGCGGTTCTTCCCGCGCGAGGACCGGTTCGTGCCGCCGTGGTTGCGGCAGCGGGCCGGTGCGGCGGCGATGCCTCCGCCGGTGCCGGGTGCGCCCATGCCGCCTGGCGCTCCCGGACAACCGGTTCCGCCGCAGGCCCCTGGCGCGAGCCCTGCCGTGCCTCCGCCGCTGCCGGACTCGGGGCAGGTCCCGCCGCCCTTGCCGGGCACGGAAAATCCGGCTCAGCCGCCTTCGGGTGGGCCCGTCACTCCTCCGCCGCTGCCTGAGGCGGAACCGCCCGCGGAACGCTCTGTTCCCGCGCTCCCGGTGGACGAACCCGGCACGCCTTCGCCGCTGCCCGATGCGGAACAGCCCGCAAACGCCGTCGCCGCACTCCCTGTGGACGAACCCAGCGCACCTGCGCCGCTGCCCAATGCAGAACAACCTGCGAACGCCGAGCACGCCGTCCCCGCGCTCCCTGTGGACGAGCCCGGCACGCCTCCGCCGCTGCCCGATGACGAGCAGCCGGTATCCCCTTCCCTCCAGGAAGCAGCTGCTGTCCCGGCGTCGAATGGCGACGAGGCGCAGTCCGAACCGAGCGAAATCGCGGCGGCCGAGATCGCGCACGAGGCTTCCGAACCGGAATCCGTTGTCTCCAAAGGGAATTCAACCACCGGAGCGAGCCCGGCAGCCGAGCTGCGCACTCCGCGCGTGTACGACGGCTTCGACGAGGCGGGGAATCCGGTCGTCGAACGGGAAACGTTGTCGCCGGAGGAGCGGGAGCGAGTTCTCGCCTACCTCGACAGCGCGCCGGTCATCCTGGCGTCCCGCAGCAATGACATCGACGCCTTCGATCCGTCCCGCACGGACGCGGTTCCGCTGAATTTCCGGACCGACGGCAGCTGGGTGTGGCCCGGCGCGGTCGGCTATTACCTGCGTGAGCACGGGATTTCGCCGGATCCGGAACTGGTCGAGCACATCCGGGCGGCCGGGTACGCCGTGCCTGAGGTGGACGAAGCGACGCAGCAACGGATGCTGGCGGCGATGACCAGTCCGCCCGCCGAGGAAAGCCGTCCCAGCGAGGCAGAAAGTGCGTCGCCGGATCCGGACCAGCTGTTGAGCGAGATTTCGGCGGCGCTCGTCGCGGCGGCTCCGCAGGGGTGGCAGCAGATCGTGTTCGACTTCATGGCGCTGGGCAGGCACGCGAACCTCGCGTGCGGTGCGCGGATGGCCGACGGGAGCACGCAGCAGGTTCCGGTCGCGCGCGAGCTGTCGAAGCCGTTGGCTCAGCTGCGGCGGAGCAAGTACGTCCAAGGCCGGGGCACCTGGTACACGCTGTCGCTGGTCATCGACCCGCCGTCGAGCTACCAAGCCAGCTTCAACGAGGACGACGAGCCGGCCTTCCACACTCCGCCCCGGCCCGAGGACTACGCACTGGACCAGGAGCTTTACCCGCGCGACGAGGATTACCTCCCGCTGTGGTTCAGCGCCCGGCTTCCGGATAGTCCGCAGTAGACAGTCAGGGGACGATCGTGAACCCGGCGCCGGCGAGGGCGGCTTCGACCTCCTTGCAGTGTTCCGGGCCGCGCGTTTCCAGGGCGAGGGCGACGTCGACCTCGCCAAGGGCCAGGCTGCCGGAGATGCGGGAGTGCTCGACGTCGAGGACGTTCGCGCCCAGCTCCTTCACGCACGACAGCACCGAAACCAGCGAGCCCGGCCGGTCCGGCACTCGCAGATGCAGCTTCAGGTAGCGGCCGCCGGCGGTCATGCCGTGCTGGATGATCTGTTGCAGCAGCACGGGATCCACGTTGCCGCCGGAGAGGATCGCCACCACTGGCGGTTCGAAAGCGCCGGGATGCTGCAAAAGCGCGGCCACTGAAGCCGCCCCGGCCGGTTCCACCACCAGCTTTCGCCGCTCCAGGCACAGCAGCACCGCGCGCGACAAGGATTCCTCGGTCACTGTCACGACATCGTCGACCAGCGACTGGACGTGCGTGTAACTGACTTTGCCCGGCTCGCCGACCGCGATTCCGTCCGCCATCGTGTGCACCTCGCGCAGCCGGACCGGTACGCCCGCCGCCAGCGAAGACGGATAGGCGGCCGCGTTTTCGGCCTGCACGCCGATCACCCGGATCTCCGGGTGCAGCGCCTTCACCGCCGCCGCGACCCCGCCGACCAGCCCGCCGCCGCCGGTCGGGACGAGGATCGTTTTCACTCCCGGCACCTGCTCGAGAATCTCCAGGCCGACAGTGCCCTGGCCGGCGATGACGTCGGCGTGGTCGAACGGGTGGATGAAGACCGCACCGGTGCGTTCCGAGAACGCGATCGCCTCAGCGAGGGTTTCGTCGACGACATTGCCGTGAAGGTGCACTTCCGCGCCGTAACCGCGGGTCGCGGCGAGTTTCGGCAGCGGAGCGCGCTGGGGCATGAAGACGGTCGAGGAAATGCCTAGCAGCGACGACGCCAGCGCGACGCCCTGCGCGTGGTTGCCGGCACTGGCCGCGACGACGCCGCGGGCGCGTTCTTCAGCGGTCAGGCCGTGGATGCGGGTGTAGGCGCCGCGGATCTTGAAAGAACCGGTGCGCTGCAGGTTCTCGCACTTGAGGTACACCGGGCCGCCGTGCAGCCGGCGCAGGTCGCGGGCATGCTCCATCGGCGTGACGCGGGTGATGCCCTCGAGAAGCTTCCGAGCTTCCTGGATGCTCTCGACGCTGACCAGTTCCATGGCGCCGATGATGCCACCGACGGACGGCCGGGGTGCGCCGCCCGGCGGACCGGTACCCTGGATAACGGCAGCCACACATGATCAGGGAGTGCGACCATGGCACGCGCGCAGCACGGGACCACCGCCCGGGCGAAGTCCCGCACCGGTCTGCTGCCGCTCGCCGCGGGCATCCTGTCCGCCGTGGCCCTCACCGGAGCCGCCTACGCGACGGTCGAGGCGGCCGCCTGCACCGGCTCCGCCCAGTACATCCGGCACGACAACCACATCGAACTGGTCGGCGGCTGCGTCAGCGGAGCCGAACTCCCGGCGACGACCGGAACCCGGCAGGCCAACGCGCAGCCGGAGAACAGCAAGCCCTGACGCTGGGCTGGTTTTTCGCTGAGCGGGGCTGGGGGCTGAGGCTCGGGCGGCAATGGCTTTCGGCTAGGCGCACTGGGGGCTGGGCAGTGTGGGCGCTTGGTCTCGCGGGGCCGGGGGCATGGGCGCCAAGAGTTTTCTGCTGAACGACGCCGAAAACTGGACGACATGGGCATTTGGCCTGACGGCACCGGAGACTTGAGCGGCAGATCGGCTGAGCAGCGCTGCGGACTCCGACGACACAAGCTTCCCGCCGAACGACGCTGAAACCCCGACGACACAGGCATTCGGCCTAACAGGGCTCGAGACCTAAGCGGCAAGAAATCTGGGCTGAGCGACACCAGAACCTTAGGCAGCAAGAGGTTTCGCCAGTCTTGCTAGGCGAATCAGCGGAAACGGCTCGCCGAGACAGCGAATTATGCGTGATCCCGCCTCATCAGACCGCACTGAGCGAGCGAGAACTCGACGCGGCGGACAGCTCACGGCCAGAGCGACCCCAGCTGAAGCCGAGACTCAGATCCGAGGCGCTGGGGCAGCCTGACCAGCGCGAGCGCGCCAGAAAGCGCCACCACCCCGGCAACCTCAGCTCACCAACGCATCCCAGGCCGGGAAGGCGCACCGGAAACCCGGCCAGCGCCCCTCCCCGCCCCGTCCACGAGCCAAGCTGAAGCCAGGATCAGCCCAGCGCCTGTGTAAGGTCCGCCACCAGGTCGCGCCCGTCCTCGATACCCACCGAAAGCCGGACCAGGTCCTCCGGGACTTCCAGCGTCGAGCCCGCGGTGGAGGCGTGTGTCATCTTCCCCGGGTGCTCGATCAGGCTCTCGATGCCGCCAAGCGACTCCGCCAGCACGAACAGCTTCGTGCGGGACGCGACCTCCAGCGCGGCCTTTTCGCCGCCGGCCACGCGGAACGACACCATCCCGCCGAAGCGGCGCATCTGCTTCGCCGCCACCTCGTGGCCGGGGTGTTCCGGCAGGCCGGGGTAGTAGACCTGGGTGACCTTCGGGTGCTTCGCCAAGGTACGAGCGACCAGGTCGGCGTTGTCGCTGTGCCGTTCCATCCGCAGGGCCAGCGTCTTGATGCCGCGCAGGGTCAGCCAGGCGTCGAACGGACCCGGCACCGCACCGGCGGCGTTGCGCAGGTAGAAGAGCTGCTCGCGCAGTTCGTCCTCGTTGGTGACGACCGCGCCGCCGACGACGTCCGAGTGGCCGCCGAGGTACTTGGTGGTCGAGTGCACCACGATGTCCGCGCCGAGGGCCAGCGGGGTCTGCAGGTACGGCGTGGCGAAGGTGTTGTCCACGACCAGCCGGGCTCCCCCGTCGTGGGCCGCGCCAGCCAAGGCGGCGATGTCGGCGACGCCCAGCAGCGGGTTGGTCGGCGATTCGCACCAGATCAGCTTGGTTTCCGGGCGCATCGCGGCCCGTACGTCGTCGATCCGGCTCAGGTCGGCGACCGTGTGCTCGACGCCCCACAGGCTGAGCACCTTGTCGATCAGCCGGAACGTGCCGCCGTACGCGTCGTTGCCCAGCACTAGGTGGTCGCCGGGGCGCAGGACCGTGCGCAGCACCGCGTCGGACGCTGCCATGCCGGACGCGAACGCCAGCGTGTGCCGGGCGCCTTCGAGCGAGGCGAGCGCTTCCTCCAGCGCGGTCCGCGTGGGGTTCGCGGTGCGCGAGTACTCGTAGCCGCCTTCGCGGGTGCCGCCCACGCCGTCCTGCGCGTACGTGGACGTCTGGTAAATCGGCACGATGACCGCACCCGTGCGGGGATCGGGCTGCTGCCCGGCGTGGATCGCGCGTGTTTCAAAACCCAGGACGGAGTAGTCGTCGGCCATGGTCCCCAGGGTACGGGGCACCCCCGACAATCCCATCAGCTGGGAGGCAACTCACCATGCGGGAGGGCTGCCGGTACAAAACCGGCAGCCCCTCCGTCACCAGCCCTGCGGCGCCGGGTATCCGCCCTGTGCGGGCGCGCCCGGACGGTGGTTGACCCAGTCCGCGGTCGGCTTCACGATCGCCAGCACCAGGGTCGCGATCGGCGGGATCAGCGCGATCAGGGAACCTCCGATGCCCCGGCCCAGCATCCGTGCGCTCTCCGAGTAACCCGAGTACTCGACTCCGGCGGCGACGACGCTCAGGACGGTGTACGCGATCACCACCCCGCAGCCGACGATCGTGCACAGCCGGGCGGCGGGCTTGTGCAGGAACAGGCCGATGCCGCCGAAGAACAGCAGGCCGACCAGCGCCGCGTTCACCACGATCGACACGTACAGCTGCCACACCGTGATGTGGATGGCCGACAGCGCGATCACGGCGACGATGAGCTGGATGATCGCGAAAACGCCGCCGATGATCGCGAGGATCCCGGCGATGATCGCGGTCGCCCCGTTCGGCTTCGGCTGGTACACACCAGGCCCGCCCGGATAAGCCGGGTACGGCTGCCCGCCGGCCGGCGGGCCGAACGGCGGCTGCGGCGCGCCCGGGTACGGCTGCGCCGGCGTCGGCTGGCTCGCCGGGTACGGCTGCCCCGGCAACGGGCCGCTCTGCGGCTGCTGGGGCTGACCCTGCGGGTTCTGGGGGTAAGTCACGGGGAGTCCTCGGTATATCTGGTCCCGCCGGCGGCGGGTGGAGTGCCTGTATCGTGCCAGGTCCGCTCCGGTTACGGGGACGGATTTCACCACTGTCGCGAGGGTGACGAAGCGGGCACCACGGGTACGCGATAACGCAGGTAGCCGAAGGTCCGCGGAAGCCCGGCCAGCACGAGCACCAGCAGCACCGCCGCCGTCAGCGCGACGCGGTCGAGCGCGGCGAAATTCTCGAACCGCAGCAGCGTCCGGAAGTATTCGAGGTACGCCGGGGAACCGTCGAGCGCGGGCTCCAGCAGGAGCGCGCCGAGAGCGAGCAACGAGCCCGCGATGAGCAGCACCGCGCCGGCTGTCGCCCGGAAGAAAGTGGCGATCGCGCCGACCAGCAAAACCAGCGAAGCGGCCAAGTACGCAGCGAGATCGACGAGGGTCAACGACGAGAGATCGCCAAGACTGAATCCGGACGGAATGTCGAGAAACAGCCGCGCCGGAAGATAGCCGGACGTCGCGGCGGCGACGAGCCCGAACAGCGCGGCCGCGATCGCGGTGCTCCCGTTCGGCCGGTACGGCACCGGCTCCGCCACCGAATATTCCCGTTCCCGCTGCCGTGCCGGAAGTCCGTGCAGGCCGCTCACAGCAGGTCCCCCTCGGGCTGGGAAGGCGTTTTCGGACGGCGCTCACCCTAGCCCGGAAATGCACGGTTGGGGACCGGCTCGAGCGCATGGGCGCCGCAATTCCCCCGGCTGTCGGAATGGCCGGGAAAAGGCCACCACTTAGCCGTGAATCCCGCGAAAAAAGGACCGGAAACGACGAAGGGCACCGCCGTCGTGAGACGGAGGCGCCCTTCGCGGAGATTCAGCGGCTCACCACTGCTGCGGCGGCTGCTGCTGGCCCGGCTGGCCGTAGCCAGGAGGCGGCTGCTGCCCGCCCGGCGGCGGGTACTGGCCCGGCTGGCCGTAACCCGGCTGCTGCGGCGGCTGGCCGTAGCCCGGCTGCTGGCCCGGCTGGCCGTAGCCGGGAGGCGGCTGCTGCCCGAAGCCCTGCTGCGGGAAGCCTCCGCTGCCCGTGTTCGGGCCGCCCGGCTGCGGGAAGCCCCCGCTGTTCGGGTTCGGTCCGCCCGGAGGCGGGAAACCGCCGGACTGCGGCTGGCCGAAGCCCGGCTGTCCGCCGCCGAAACCGCCCGGCTGCTGCGGGCCGCCGGGACCGCCCTGGCCGCCCTGGGACGAACCGAGGCCGACGTACTGCGAGGTGGCCGGGATGACCGCGACCACGCCGATGATCAGGATGATGATGCCGAGGATCAGCGTCAGCATGCCGCCGCCGCTCGTCGCGCTGGAGCTGCCGCCGTACTTGTCGGCGAACGAGCTGCTGACCGAGGTCCCGGACTTCGCCAGGATCGAGAACAGCAGCAGCAGGACGCCGCCGACGAGCACGCCGATCGGGGCCAGCTTGCGCATCACGGCCGCGCGCGAGGCGAGCGCCAGCGCGACACCGCCGGCCAGCGCGACCACCGCGCCGACGAGGATCATGATCACGTAGAACCACAGCGTGCCCGGCGAGGCGAGACCGGCCTCGTCGAACAGCTTCTGGTACCGGCTCGAGCTGTCGTACAGCTTCGAGTAGTCGCTGGTGTCGCTCATGTAGCTGAACGAGACGATCAGCGCGATCAGGCCGAGCACCGCGGTGACGCCGCCGGCGATGTAGCCGTACAGCGCGTTGCCGCCGCCGCTCGCGGGCGCGGCGGACGCGCCGAACGGGGCGGGCTGGCCGAAGCCCTGCGGACCCGGCTGGCCGTACGCGCCCTGCGGCGGGGCGCCGAAGCCGCCCTGGTCGAAACCGCCCGGCTGGCCGAAGCCCTGCGGCGGCTGACCCGGCTGCCCGGGCTGACCCTGCTGGCCGAAGCCCTGCGGGGCGCCGAAACCGGCGACCGCGGCCGGGTTGTCCGCCGCGCTCGGCGGCGGGGCGTACGGGATGTTCTGCGGCTGCTGGCTCGGCGGGACCAGCTGCGTCGACTCGGCGTTGCCCTCGGCGCTCACCGGGTTCACCACCTGGGTGGCGTTCGAGTCAGCCGGCTGGCCGGGCTGCACGACCTGCGTCGGCTCCGGGGTGTCGCCGAACGCGCCGCCGCCCTGTGCGGGCTGCTGCGGCTGGCCCGGCTGGACCACCTGGGTCGGCTCCGACGCTCCGAAGGGACTGTCCTGTTGCGGTGTAGGACCACTCGACGGGCCCTGCGGCGGCTGCTGTCCGCCGTCCCAGGGCTGGTTCGGTGGCTGCGGAGCACTCATGTGGGTCTTGAACCCCCTTGACGAGGACGCGAAAAAGTTCTATTCGGCCGTAACGCTATCGGATGCCCGGTCAGGACGCGCGCAGACGCCCCGGCCGGAACCCGTGAGCTTCGGCCTACCGGCCCGCGAGGAACGCGAGCAAATCGTGCCTGGTGACGACGCCCGCCGGCTTGCCGTCGATCAGCACCAGCGCGCCGTCGGCCCCTTCGAGCGCCTTCATCGCGGCGCTCACCTGCTCGCCGGCCCCGATCGTGGGCAGCGGCGGCGACATGTGCGTTTCGAGCCGGTCGGCGAGCTGTGCCTTGCCGGTGAACAGCGCGTCGAGCAGATCGCGCTCGTTGACCGCGCCGACCACCTCGGCGGCCATCACCGGCGGTTCCGCGCTGACGACGGGCATCTGGCTCACGCCGAATTCCGCCAGGATGGCCACTGCTTCGGCGACCGTCTCGTTCGGATGCGAGTGCACGAGGCTGGGCAGCGCACCGGACTTGCGGGTGAGCACGTCGCCGACGGTCCCGCCGGACGAGTCCGGCGGGAGGAAGCCGTAGGACGACATCCAGGCGTCGTTGAAGACCTTGGTGAGGTAGCCGCGGCCGCCGTCGGGCAGCAGCACGACCACCACGTCGTCCTCGGTGAGGCCCTCGGCCAGCCTCAGCGCGGCGGCCACGGCCATCCCGCACGAACCGCCGACCAGCAGGCCTTCCTCGGTCGCGAGCCGGCGCGTGATCTCGAAGGAGTGCGCGTCGCTGATCGGGATGATCTGGTCCGCGACGTTCCGGTCGTAGGTTTCCGGCCAGAAATCCTCGCCGACGCCCTCGACCAGATACGGCCGTCCGGTGCCGCCGGAGTACACCGAGCCCTCGGGATCAGCCCCGACGACCTGGACGCGGCCGTCGCTGACCTCCTTCAGGTACTTGCCGGTGCCGGAGATCGTGCCGCCGGTGCCGACACCCGCGACGAAGTGGGTGATCTTGCCGTCGGTCTGCCGCCAGAGCTCCGGGCCGGTGGAGTGGTAGTGGCTGGCCGGGTTCTCCGGGTTGGCGTACTGGTTGGGCTTCCAGGCGCCCTCGATCTCGCGCACGAGCCGGTCGGACACGTTGTAGTAGGAGTCGGGATGCTCAGGCGCGACCGCGGTCGGGCACACGACGACGCGGGCGCCGTACGCGCGCAGCACGTTCCGCTTGTCCTCGCTCACCTTGTCCGGGCAGACGAAGACGCACTGGTAGCCCTTGCGCTGGGCGACCATGGCGAGCCCGACGCCGGTGTTGCCCGAGGTGGGCTCGACGATCGTGCCGCCAGGGCGCAGCTCTCCGGAGGCCTCGGCGGCCTCGATCATCCGCAGCGCGATCCGGTCCTTCACGCTGCCGCCCGGGTTGACGTACTCGACCTTGGCGAGCACGAGCGGCTTGAGCCCCCGCGTAAGCGAATTCAGCTTGACCAGCGGGGTGTTGCCCACGAGGTCCACGATGTGTTCTGCGTACTCCACGCGACCAGCCTAAACAGCCGGGCCCCTGACGGGCTAGCGCGGGACCGGCTGGCGGTCTCCGGGTGCGCGTCGGTGCCACGGGCGGCGCCAGGCGAGGTCAGGCCTCCCCCGGCGCGGACCTCAGGCAGCCACCAAGCCGCGCGTCGGCACCGGGGTCGGCCCGAGGGCCGCCGCACGCCGATCCGTGATCCCGTCCCGGAGATCCGTCCCGGCCCGCAGTGCCATGCAGTACCGCGTAAGGGTTGCCATGACCGGGTCACCTCCTGAATAGGGATCCTCTTCTTGTCGACTCTTCACGGATCCTAGTGGTTCCGCCGTTATTCCGGAACGCCCGAAGGAATGAGCCGGAGCCATCCGTCGTCGCCGCGCTCTTCGGCCCAGCCGGGCGGCCAGGTGCGTTTGTACCCGGGCTTCGCGAGCGCTCCGGCCAGCCGGGCTTTCGAGTTCACCCCGAATTCCGCGTGCTCCTCGAACTTCGTGCCGCGGAAGACGTCGTGCTCGCCGCCGAAGACGGTGCTGCGGAAATCCGCGCGGTTGCGGAAGGTGGCTTCGTGAAAATCGGCTTTGGTGCGGAATTCCGTACCGCGAAAGGTCGCGGTTTCCGTAAATTCGGTCTGATAACAGACAATGGAACGGATTCGGCAGTGCGTGAGAGTCAGCGCGACGAGCGTGGCTCCGGAGAAGTCGAGGTCGATGTCCGGCCAGTACGACCCGAGCGGTTCCTCGCCGCTGCCCGTACGCAGATGCAGCATCAGGATCCGCTGCGCGGCCTTGCGCACCTGCACCTCTTCGACGGTCCCGTCCAGTGGCATCCGCAGGTACGCGCAGAGGACGTTGACGATGGTCTGCCGCTGCTCCGGGTAGTCCTGGGCGAGCCGTTCGAGGGCGTACAGCCCGGCCAGCCGGACCGGGGCCTTGTCGTTGCCGAGCTGGTCGGCGGCCTTGCCGTACATCTCGGTGATCCGGCGCTGGGTGGCGTCGTGATCTTTCTGTTCGAGGTCCAGTTCCGCGGACCGCTGGCGGCGCGCGGCGAGCAGGAGCGCGGCCGCGCCACCAGTGCCGACGACGATGCTCGAGGCCGTGCGCAGCGCGTCGAGCCGCGACGAATCGGCCGGGGTCCCGCCGCCGAGCAGCCACAGCAGCAGCGCCGCCGCGACGGCCGCAAGCAGGACGATGCCGGTCCCCCACCACGCGATCGTGCGCGTGGACAACACCCGGTTGCGCTCTGTCACGGCAGAAATCCTCCCACGGGCGCAAGGTGGTGCATGTCGCCTTCGGCTTTCGGACGGCCGCCGGACGCGGCAAGATGGTGAGCAACCGCTTAGTGCCGCCGACCCGAGGATGTGTCTGTCATGCCCGAAGCTGTCATCGTCTCCACCGCCCGCTCCCCGATCGGCCGCGCCGGGAAGGGCTCGCTGGTCGGGATGCGCCCGGACGACCTGGCCGTGCAGATGGTGCGCGCGGCGCTGGACAAGGTGCCCCAGCTGGACCCGGCCGACATCGACGACCTGATGCTCGGCTGCGGCCTGCCCGGCGGCGAGTCCGGCTTCAACATGGGCCGCGCGGTGGCCGTCGAACTCGGCTACGACCACCTGCCCGGCTGCACGATCACCCGGTACTGCTCCTCCAGCTTGCAGACCACCCGGATGGCGCTGCACGCGATCAAGGCCGGCGAGGGCGACGTCTTCGTCTCGGCGGGCGTCGAGACCGTGTCGCGGTTCGCGAACGGCAGCTCCGACTCCTGGCCGGACACGCACAACCCGCTGTTCGCCGACGCCGAGGCGCGCACCAAGGCCACCGCCGAGTCCGGCGCGGACAGCTGGCAGGACCCGCGCGAGAACGGGCAACTCCCGGACGTCTACATCGCGATGGGCCAGACCGCGGAGAACCTCGCGCGGCTCAAGGGCATCACCCGCGAGGAGATGGACGAGTTCGGCGTGCGGTCGCAGAACCTCGCCGAGAAGGCCATCGCGGACGGCTTCTGGGCCAAGGACATCACGCCGGTCACGCTGCCGGACGGCACGGTCGTGTCGAAGGACGACGGGCCGCGCGCGGGCGTCACGCTCGAGGGCGTGTCCGGGCTGAAGCCGGTCTTCCGCCCCGATGGCCGGATCACCGCGGGCAACTGCTGCCCGCTCAACGACGGCGCGGCGGCCGTCGTGATCATGTCCGACACGAAGGCGCGCGAGCTGGGCCTGACGCCGCTGGCGCGCGTCGTGTCCACCGGCGTCACCGGGCTTTCGCCGGAGATCATGGGCTACGGCCCGGTCGAGGCGTCGAAGCAGGCGCTGTCCCGCGCCGGTCTGTCCATTTCGGACATCGACCTGGTCGAGATCAACGAGGCGTTCGCCGCGCAGGTCATCCCGTCCTACCGCGACCTCGGCATCGACCTCGACCGGCTGAACGTCAACGGCGGCGCGATCGCGGTCGGCCACCCGTTCGGCATGACCGGCGCGCGGATCACCTCGACGCTGATCAACTCCCTGCAGCACCACGACAAGCAGTTCGGCCTCGAGACGATGTGCGTCGGCGGCGGCCAGGGCATGGCGATGGTGCTGGAGCGGCTTTCCTGAGTTTCCGGCAACGAAAAGGGCCGCCCGCGAGCGCAATGCGGGCGGCCCTTTTCGGGTCCGTCAACGGTCGAGCTGGCTCTCCAGGCGGAGCAGGTAGCCCGCGAACCGGTGCCGGTCGGCAGGCGGCCAGTCGGCGGTCAGCTCGTCGAACGTCTGACGCTGCCATCGGTGGGATCCGGCTAGCAGTTCGCGACCGGTCTCGGTGAGCTGGAGCGAAGCGCGGCGGCGGTCCTGACCCGAGGTGTCCCGGACGAGATACCCGGCTGCGGTGGCGTCTCGGACCATGCGGCTGGCTCCGGAGTGATCGAGGCTCAGGTGGTCCGCGACGGTCGCGACGGTGACCTCGCCAGTGCGCGCGCTGGCGGTGTCGACCGCCTCGACGGCGAGGATGTGCTGCACGTGCCGCATTTCGCCGGTGAGTTCGTTGGAGGTGCGCAGAATCCACCGCCGCGACCAGTACCGGACCAGCCGGAACAGGGCGGGCCCGGCTTCGGAAAGGGGCGCGCTCGCGGACTTGTCGTTGGAGGCGGTCATCCCGGCACCCTACCTTGACTACATGCGATACGCACACATAACGTGTGCGATATGCATACATTTTCGCGGCTGGCTCACAGCCGCACCGCCGCGTTCGCCGCGCTCCTGACGGGGATGCTCATGGCGGCGCTGGACACCAACGTGGTCGTCGCGGCGTTGCCGTCGATCGGTGCCGACCTGGGGAATCCGGGTGCGGTGGGCGGCGTCACCGCGGCGTATTTGCTGGCAGTCGCGGTGGCCACCCCGGTGCACGGGAGTCTTGGCGACCGCTGGGGCCGGCGGAGGATGTTCGTCGGCTCGGTGGCGGTCTTCGCGGTCGCTTC
The DNA here is from genome assembly GCF_053611505.1 of Amycolatopsis sp. NPDC054798. Classification (NCBI taxonomy): domain Bacteria; kingdom Bacillati; phylum Actinomycetota; class Actinomycetes; order Pseudonocardiales; family Pseudonocardiaceae; genus Amycolatopsis; species Amycolatopsis sp. NPDC054798. The sequence continues at coordinate 89,159 of NZ_JBSHAM010000025.1, forward strand.
GCTCGGATGCGCGCTGGCGCCGAACCTGACCGCTCTAATCGTTTTGCGCGCGGTGCAGGGGCTTGGCGGCAGCGGGTTGATCGTCGCCGCGGTCGCCGCGATGGCCGAACTGTTCGACCGGACGGAAATGGTGCGCAGGCAAGGTTGGCTGACCGCGGTGTTCGCGGTGTCCTCGATCGGCGGCGCTCCGTCGGGCGGGCTGCTGGCGGCCAGCGCGGGGTGGCCGTCGATCTTTCTGGTCAATCTCCCGGTCAGCGTTCTGGCGCTGGCGCTGGGAATCGGGTCGGTGCCGGGCAAGCGTGACCGTGCTGAGCGACGCGGGTTCGATGTGACCGGCGCGTTTCTGGTCGCGATGGTCGGCGGCAGCATCGTCGTTCTGGGCAGCAGCGACTCGCTCGCCCGCAATCCGGTGGCAGCGCCGTTGCTGATCGCGGTCGCGCTCGCAGGAACGGTGGCGTTCGTCCGGGTCGAACGGCGCGCCGCGGCTCCGTTCGTTCCGCTCAGGTTGTTCGCCGACCCCGCTGTGGCCCGTGCAGTCGTGGTCACTTTGCTGACCGGCGTGGCGTTGTTCGGCAGCTTCACCTACGTGCCGTTGGCCATCGGCGGCGAAAACCCCGCCGCCACGGGCTTTCTGTTGCTGCCCATGAGTATCGGACAGGTGGTGGTCACCAGCGGGTTCGCGCTGCTGGCTCGACGGTGGCCGCGCGTCACTGCGTGGGGAAGGCTCGGCCTCGTCCTCGGCGTCGTGGGATTGCTCTGCACAGCTTTGCTTCCGCTGCTGGGACCGGGCGGGTTGCGCTTGCTGGCCGTGGTGGCCGGGTTGGCGTGCAACGGTGCCGCGCTCGGACTGTCTATGCAGGCCTACACATTGCTCGCGCAGTCCATAGTGCCGAAGGACATTCTCGGGGCCGGAATGGCGACACTGACCTTCGCCCGCCAGATCGGCGGATCGCTGGGCATCGCGGTGTTCGGGTGGATCACGCTGGTGATCGACAACAGCGCGGCGTTGCCGATCGTGTTCCTTCTGGCCGCCGCGGCACTGCTGGCCGGGGTGCTCCTCGCGCCCCGAGCCGCGCACGACCCAGTCTCGGTGTCCCCATAGAAAAGGGCCGCCCGCGAGCGCAACGCGGGCGGCCCTTTCTCCTGAACGCGTCAGTGCATCAGCACCGGCGGAGCGACCTCGCCGGATTCCTCCTCGGCCGCCACGCGCTTCTTCGGCAGGAAGAACGCGGGCACCAGGCACAGCACCAGCAGGACCGTTCCCCACAGGAACGTCGTCGCGAACGACTCGCCCGCCAAACCGGCCGCGGCGTCGTGGGTCGCCGGGTTCATCGTGGCCGCGGTGGCGACCAGCTGGCCCTGGCTCGTCGGCACGCCGAACTTCCCGGCGAGCAGCGCCGCCAGGATGATCGACATCACCGCGGACCCGATCGCGCCCGCGGTCTGCTGCAGGATGTTCGTCGCGGTCGAGGCTTTCGCCATGTCCTTGGACTGCAACGTCTGCAGCGCGGCCGAGGTGATCGGCATCATCGTGCAGCCCATGCCGATGCCCATCACGAACAGCGCCGCCATCAGCTGCCAGTACGGCGTGGTCGCGCTGACCTGCGTGAACACCACCATGGCCAGCGCGATCAGGACCAGGCCGGGCAGCACGATCCGGCGCGGCGCGATCTTGTCGGCGAGCCGTCCGGTGACCGGCATCGCCAGCATCGCGCCGAGGCCCTGCGGGGCCAGCAGAAGACCCGCGTTCAGCGCGGACTCGCCGCGCACCAGCACGAAATACGTGGGCAGCAACAGCATCGCGCCGAAGAACCCGACGCAGAACACCGCCATGGTGATCATCGCGACCGAGAACGACCGGTTGCGGAACAGCTTCAGGTCGATCAGCGGGTGCTCCATGGTCCGCGCCCGCAGCACGAAGGCGACCAGCAGCGCGAGCCCGGCCAGCGCGGGCAGCCACACCTCGACGTCGGCGACGGTGCCGGTGGACGGAATCCGGGAGACGCCGAAGATCAGCGCGGCCAGTCCCGGCGACACCATCAGCATGCCGAGGAAGTCGAAGCGGTTGCCCGGCTCCGGGTTGTCCTTCGGCAGCAGGCGAAGCGCGAGCAGGAAGGCGATCAGCCCGATCGGGACGTTGATGTAGAAGATCCAGCGCCAGCTCACCGAATCGACCAGCCAGCCGCCGAGGATCGGGCCGCAGATCGGGCCGAGCAGCATCGGCACGCCGAGCACGGCCATCACCCGGCCGATCCGGTGCGGGCCCGCCGCGCGGGTCAGGATCGTCATGCCCGCCGGCATCAGCATGCCGCCGCCGAGGCCCTGCACGACGCGGAACGCGATCAGCGATTCGACGTTCCAGGCGAGCCCGGCCAGCATCGAGCCGACCAGGAAGGTGCCGATCGCGAGCAGGTACAGCCGTTTCGTGCCGAACCGGTCGGACGCCCATCCGGTGACCGGGATGACCGTCGCCAGCGCCAGCATGTAGCCGGTCGCGACCCACTGGATGGTGTCGAAGGACGTGGTGAACTGAATGGTGAGTTTCTGAAGCGCGACGTTGACCACGGTGGTGTCGAGGATCGCCATGATGGCGCCGAGCACCACCACGGAAGCGACCTTCAGCACTCCCCGGTCGAGTTTGTCACCGGCCCCCGGCGCGGCCGGAGTCGCTGGTGCGGACATGCGGAACCCCATCTGCTAGTGGTGAAGCGCAAGCCCGCGGCGCGACAATTACGACCGCGGTTCCCCCTTGCGCGCGCTCCACACTAGCCGGGCGGCAAGCGGCGACGCAGCCTATTTCGGTTGCGAATGAAATACGTGGGGACTTTTCGCACACTCACGATGACCTGCGAAAAGTCCCCCTTGCCTCAGCAGATACTGTCCGTGCGCGCAGGGTTGCCCAAACCGAACAACGGCCGCAGTTTCAGCCCGATCCAGGTGCCGAAAAGCGCGAACGCGCCCCACAGCCAGCCGTGCAGGCTGCCGACGGAAATGCCGCCGAGGTAGGCGCCGATATTGCAGCCGCCCGCCAGCCGCGCGCCGATGCCCATCAGGATTCCGCCGAGAATCGCGGCGACGGCGGTGCGCCACGGGATCGAGCTGTGGATCTTCCACGCGCCCGCGGCCGCGGCGGCGACGAACGCGCCGATCATGATGCCGATGTCGGTGAGGCTCGTTTTGTCCTGCCAGATCGGCTTGGACAGCGACGTCGCGTTCGCCTTCAGCTGCCAGAATTCCCACTGCTCCGGGTGCAGTCCGAACACCTGGAGAATTTTCGCGCCCCACAAGCTGAACGCGCTCGTAACACCCCAGATGCCGCCGGAAACCAGGTACACCGCCCCGGCCAGCACGCCGAGCACCACCGCCCCGACGAGAATCGGCCAGGAGCCGCGGAAAATCCGGGCGAACCCGCGCGCGGTGGGCACCGTGTCGACCGGCGGCGGGACCCGGCGCTTCTGCACCAGCCGGGTCGCGAAGACGATCGCGACGAGGACCACGATCGTGATCGCCCACGAGCCGAACCAGCCGACGTGGTCCGACAGCAGAACTCCGGAAACCTGCGGCCAGCCGGTGAAAAGCGGGTAACCCCAGGTGTAGAGGACCGAGCCGGCGATGAAACCGCCGAGGGTCAGCACGATCGTCGACTGCCCGGCCCCGACCGCGAACAGCGTCCCGGACGCGCACGCGCCGCCGAGCTGCATGCCGATCGCGAACAACGTGGCCCCGGCGAACAACGCGAGCCCGATCGGACCGACGTTCGAGACCGGCACCGGCTTGCTTCCGAAGAGGCCCGCGCCGGTGCCGCAGATGAGGGCGATGAGCGTCGCGGCCGTGCCGAGCAGGAGGGTGTGCGCGCGGAGGCCCTGCCCGTTGCCGACGGCGATCAGCTGCCGCCAGGCGGAGGTGAAACCGAAGCGGGAGTGGAAAAGCGCGAGTCCGAGCAGCAGCCCGAGTACGAGCAGGACCCCGAACTTCGCGCCGTGCGCGGCCCAGACGTAGCCGGTCAGCCCGACCGCGAGCACCGCGGCGACGGCGAGCGGAACGATCTTGACCGGCTCTTCCGGTTTGGGTGCCGGAGCCTCGCAGGAGGTCGGGAAGTCGAGCAGTTTTCGCTCGTCGACAGGGGAATCGGTGGTCGCCACCACGTCTCCTGGGGGTGTCGGGGATCAACGGGGTCCGCCCGGCGGCGGGCGGCGATCCACGTTAGGTCCGCGCGAGCGCCGGACGCAGCCTGTCCCACAGAGTGCGACGAACGGCCGAAACCGGGCGTCCGGACGGCCCCTTTGTACCGCCCCGTCAGCTCTTGACGCAGATGACTTCCTCCGGCTCGGAGTACGAACGAGCAGAGGTCGAACCACTGCCGTCGCACGCCGAACGGTCCGTCGTGCCGGTCACCAGCTTGACGATTTCCGCGTTCTTCCGCGGATCGGTGCACGGGACCTTCTGGTAGGTCGTCGTGGCGGGTTCGAGTCCGGACAGGCAATCCCCTTGCTGCACATTGGGAATGAGGCAGAGCACGCGCCGGTTCTTGCCGCCGGTGGTGTAGCGGTAGTAGTCCCCGCGCGGGCACCTGTCGCCCCGGTTCGGGCGAGCGACCGCGACCCTCACGTTCGCCCCCGGGTCAGCGCAGTCGATGGACCTCATCGCGGTGGACGAACCGGACTTCTCGATGTGCATGCAGTCGCTCGCGTGAACGTTGCTGGTCGAGTTGCCGAATGTGAAGAAGCCGATGACGACCCCCGCCGCCACGACCACCACCGCGACGGCGATCAGCACCACGGTCCTGGTCGGGAACTTGCGCTTCGGGCCCGGCTGAGGCGGCATCCCGCCCGGGCCGTAGTGCTGCTGAAACGGCGACGGGCCGTTCTGTCCGTAGCCCTGCTGCGGTCCGTGCCCGTGCGGCGGAACGCTCACCTGATGCCTCGCAAACCCGAAAGAAAGATTCCGACCGGGCACATCCAACACGACCGCCGCGGGGGCTCGCAGCGGTACGGGGCAGAAAAACAGAAAAGGCGCTCCGCGTAACGCGGAGCGCCCCTTCCAGGAAACCTGTGCGACGGCTAGTCGCGCAGGTAGTACAGCAGACGCAGGATCTCGAGGTACAGCCACACCAGCGTGGTCATCAGGCCGAAGGCGGCGTACCAGGCCCACTTCGACGGCATGCCGGCGCGGATCATCTTGTCGGCCTGGTCGAAGTCGAGCAGGAAGCTGAACGCGGCGATGCCGATGACCACCAGGCTGAAGACGATGGCCAGCGGGCTGCCGTCGCGCAGCGGGTTGAAGCCGAAGAACACCGCGGTGATCAGGTTGACCAGCATCAGGATGGCCACACCGGCGACCGCGCCGACGATCCACTTGGTGAGCTTCGGCGTGACCTTCACCGCGCCGGTCTTGTAGACGACCAGCATCGCGACGAACACGCCCGCGGTGCCGATGAGCGCCTGCAGGGCGATGCCCGGCAGGAACAGTTCGATCATGCCGCTGAGCGCACCGAGGAACAGGCCCTCGGCACCGGAGTAGACGAGCGTGAGCGGACCGCTCGGCTTCTGCTTGAAGATGATCACGAGCGAGACGACGAGGCCCACCACGAGCCCGCCGATCAGCGCGCCGAGAAGCGGACCGCTCGGCGAAAGCTTGCCGACGGAGTCGCGCACGAGCTGGGTCTGCGCCCAGATCGCGGTGAGCACGCCGACGACGAGCGCGACGCCGAGCGACATGCCGGTCTTGACGACGACGTCGTCGACCGTCATCGGACGGTCGGCGGAGGCGGTACCCATCTGGCCAGGGCCGTAACCCGGGACGCCACCTTGGCCCTGCGGCTGGCCGTAGGGCTGGTCGAAGCCGACGTTCGGCCCGTACTGCCCGGTCGCGGCCGCGCCGCGCGGGAGCTTGCGGAACGCCGGGTTGCTGCTGGAACGCACCTGTCCTCCTGGACTTTCTGGCACCTTGCATCGGGTTCAACGACCGCGGCGGCCCGCTGGTTCCCGTCGGGTAAAGCCAATTTTACTCATCACCCGCACGGGTGGGCGACCCCCGTTACGGCCACCGTAGGCGATGAAGGTCACGACCGTTCACCGCAGGTCACCCGATGGTCTCTAGACAACCCCCATGGTGACCCGCGAACCTTCACCTCGCGTGTCCGGGAAGTGACCGAACGCGCGTCGGGGAGTTGTTCGATCAGGTGAACTGCGAGGACGCCGTTCAGGCGACGGCAGGCACGTCGAAGGAGCCAACACACCATGGGGTGGATCTCACGCCCGCGCGCTCGCTGGCGCGCGGCCACCGGGCTGGTCGCGACCGCACTGCTCGGCGCACTCTCCGTAACCGCGCTGGGGGCCGCCCCGGCCTCGGCCGACGACCCTCCTAAGCCCAAGGAACACATCGGGCACACGGTCACTCTCGCGAACGAGCACACGGACTGGCTTGGCACTTACCAGGTGAACGGCAAGGACGTGTTCTGCGTCAGCTTCCACCTGAAGGCGCCGAACAGCAACGAGGCGTACAAGCCGGGCGACGAACTTCTGACGAAGTGGGGCACGAAGCTGCCCGCCGACGTCGCGGCCAACATCTCGTACCTGCTGCTGCGCTATGGCAATACCCAAAACAACGACGAGGCCGCCGCGCTGGCGCATCTGCTCCACTCGTGGACCGCCCCATCGCGCACGCCCGGCGACACCGACCCGAGCCTGCCCAAGAAGGACGTCGCCTATCCCGAGGCCGACTACTTCGGATATCTCAAGAAGGCTTCCCAGGCCGCGGCCGACGACGTGACCAAGATGAAGGCTGAGGCCGAAGCCAACCGCGGCCCGTGGACCGCGTCGGTGACCGCGCCGAAGGGAGACCAGCACCTCGGCCAGCCCGCGAACTGGACCGTCACGGTGAAGAACTCCAAGGGCAAAGGCATCCCGGACGTTCCGGTGAAGCTGACCGCCACTGACGGGACTATCGGCCAAGCGGACAAGCAGGCGGCCACGGAGAAGGCGTCCGACTCTTCGTCCGGCAACTCCGCGCCGCAGGCCGCGCAGAAAGACACGACGCTGAAGACCGATGCGAACGGCACGGTCACGGTGAAGGTCACGCCTACCGGCGACCAGCCGAAGCTCGTCGCATCGTTGTCCGCACCGGCGGACAAGCCGGTCGTGCAGAACCCGGTCGACCGCAACGGCGAAGTGCAAAACGTTGTGGGCACCGGCGGTGAAAAGCAACTGACCGCCCAAGGCGTTGTCGCCGTGGCGAAGCCCGGCAAGGTTCAGGTCACCAAGACCGACGCCAAGACCGGCAAGGGCATCGGCGGCGCGACGCTGCGGATCACCGGCAAGGACCGCAAGAGCGCGGCCACCAGCCAGGACGGCAAGGCGCTCACCGGTCCGGACGGGCAGCCCGCGGTGGTCACCACCAGCGGCGAAAACGGCACCGCGACCGTCGAGAACCTGCTGGCCCCGCAGGAGGTCTGCGTGGTCGAGGTGAACGCGCCGCCGGGTTACACCAACGCGTTCGACCCGAACAACCCGCCCGCCGCGTGCGGGTCGCTGCAGCCGGGCGGCACACTTGCGCTGACTGTGGCCAACACGCCGAACGAGGTGCCGCACGCGATTCCCGCCGGCGACCTGCCGGTGACGATGGCGAAGGGCACCGTCGAAACGAGCTTCTCCACGGCTGGCATCGCGGGTCTCGCGGCGCTGGTGCTCGTCGGATCGGCGCTGGTCGGGTTCGCCGCTCGGCGGTCGGCGCGGCGGTAATCGAAAGCAGCAAGGGCACATGAGCGGAAAAGGACGGCTGATCGGCGGGTTCGTGCTCGGCGCGGCAAGCGTGCTGGCAGTGGAACTCGCGACGGTCGTGATCAGTTCGCCGCCGACGACGGTGGTGGCCGGGAGCGCGTCCCCGGTCGCCGCCGCCGTACCGGCCGCTTCCCCGCAGCAGCTGGCTCCCGCGCCGCCGCCGTCGAGCAGTTCGGCGGCACCGCCGCCCAGCAGTTCAGCGGCAGCGCCGCCCGCCGCGCCCGCGGAGCATCGGCAAGCTCCGGAGCCGGGACCGCAGGCGCCGGGCACGATCCGGCTGCCGGGCGGCGGGACCGCGACGATGGTGCGCCAGGATCTCGGGCCGGGCAACACGCTGCCGGTGCCGTCGAACATCGGCCAGGCGGCGTGGTGGGGCGCGGAGCTGGAAGCGGTCAGCGGCGCGAGCGTGTTCGCGGGCCACGTGAACTGGCGCGGGGCGACCGGGCCGTTCTCGGAGCTGTGGAGCGAGCGCATCGGCGGCGTGGTGACGATCGTGGACCGCGCGGGCAAGACGAGCCGGTACCGGATTTCCCAGCTGGTCACCGTGCACAAGAACGATCTGCCGAGCCGCGCCGACGATCTTTTCGGGCAGGCCGGTCCGCACCGGGTGGTTCTGGTGACCTGCGGCGGGCGCTGGATCGGCGGGAGCGACGGATACGAGGAGAACCGCGTGGTGATCGCGGACCCGGCGTAAAGGTCCGCGACGCCCGCGCGAGGGGTCCCCTCGTGCCCCGGAAAACCTGCGCGAGGAGACCCTTCGCGCAGGTTTTCCGTCTTCTCCCGCCGCGCAAAAACCCGCCGCCACCTGCTGACCCCGGTCGCGAAGCTAAGTTACTTGCGGGTAACATCACCCTGCCGCGTTGTGGTCAGGGCGGCGTCCATGCAGCAGAATGCCCATGGGTTCAGGCGGCGGCACGGCGGAGGGTGATGGAGATGGCGACGTTCTTGGTGACAGGCGCGACCGGGTTGATCGGGCGCCAGGTCACCCGGCAGCTGCTCACCCGGCCGGACGTGGAGCGGGTCGCGCTCGTGGTGCGCGCGTCGTCGCGGGAGAAGCTGGCCGCGCTCGTCGACGGATGGCCGCATCCGGACCGCGTCACGCTCGTGACCGGCGACCTCGGCGAACCGCTGATGGGAGTGTCCGAAGCGGACCGGGAGACGCTGCGCGGCGTCGACCACGTCATCCACCTCGCCGCCCTTTACGACCTCACCGCCGACGACGAAACCAGCATCCGGGCCAATGTGGAGGGCACGCAGAACGTCCTCGACCTCGCCGCGGACCTGAACGCCGGCTGCCTGCACCACGTTTCGTCGGTCGCCGTCGCCGGGGACCACGAAGGACTGTTCACCGAGGACATGTTCGACGTGGGCCAGCGGCTCATCACGCCGTACCACCGCACCAAATTCGAGGCCGAGAAGCTCGTCCGGGAACAGCACGAGGTGCCGTGGCGGGTGTACCGGCCCGCGGTCGTGGTCGGCGATTCGCAGACCGGCGAGATGGACAAGATCGACGGCCCGTACTACCTCTTCCCCGCGATCAGCAGGCTCGCCGGGCTGCCCGACCTCCCGACCGCGGGCCCGGATCTGGGCGACACCAACGTGGTTCCGGTCGACTACGTCGCGAAGGCCCTGCTGGAACTGGTCACCACGCCGGGTCTCGACGGCCGCGCCTTCCACCTCGTGAACCCCGAACCGCAGCCGGTGGTGTCGGTCTACAACGCGTTCGCCCGTGCCGCCGGGGCGCCGACGATCACCGTGCAGCTCGGCGACAAGGTGTCGAAGGGAATCGTCGGGCTGGTCAAGCTCAGCGAGCACATTCCCGGGTTCACCATCGCCCGCGACGCGGTGCTGGAGCGGCTCGGCATTCCGCCGGTGCTGCTGGAAACGATGGCCTTCCCCTCGGTGTTCGCTTCGGCGGAAACGCGAAAGGCGCTGGCCGGCAGCGGCGTGGAGGTGCCCCGGCTCGAGGAGTACGCCCCGACGCTGTGGCGTTACTGGCGCGAACACCTCGACCCGTTCCGCGCGCGCAAGCACGGCCCGCGCGGCGAACTGGACGGCCGCCGGGTGATCATCACCGGCGCGTCGTCGGGCATCGGGCGGGCCACCGCGCTGAAGGTCGCCGCGGCCGGCGGGGTGCCGCTGCTGGTCGCGCGCCGGCAGCACGAACTGGAAGAAGTGCGGGACGAGATCATCGCGGCCGGCGGCACCGCGTCGGTGTACCCGGCGGACCTCACCGACGAGGATTCGGTGCGCAAGGCGGTGGACGCGATGCTCTCCGAACACGGCCGGATCGACATGCTCGTGAACAACGCCGGCCGGTCGATCCGGCGGTCGATCAAGCTGTCGTACGACCGGATGCACGACTACGAGCGCGCGATGGCGATCAACTACTTCGGCGCGGTGCGGCTGATCCTGGCGGTCCTCCCGCACATGTCGGAGCGGAAATTCGGGCACATCGTGAACGTTTCGTCGATCGGCGTGCAGGGAATCGCGCCGCGGTTCTCCGCCTATGCCGCGTCGAAGGCCGCGCTCGACTACTTCTCCCGGATCGCGGCGACCGAAACGCACGGCGACGGGATCACCTTCACCACCATCCACATGCCGCTCGTGCGCACGCCGATGATCCGGCCGACGAAGATCTACGACGCCTTCCCGACGAAATCGCCGGAGCAGGCGGCGGACATGGTGCTGAAAGCGCTGATCCAGCGGCCCAAGCACATCGGCACCCCGGCGGGCCAGGCGATCGGGCTGACCTACACGCTCGCGCCGGGGCTCACCGACGCGATCGCGTACCAGGGTTTCCGGATTTTCCCGGACTCCGCGGCGGCGGGCGGCAGCGGGAAACTGAAGATCGGGCGGGGCGAAAAACACCTGTCGCGCGCGGCGATGGCGCTGGCCCGGCTGTCGCGCGGGTTCCACTGGTAGTGACGGCTTCGCGCGGCGGGTGAGGCCGTTCAGGCGAGATCGCCGCGCAGAATCGACCCGGGGCGGTGATTCACCACTCCTGGCGGCACGCACGCCAGGTGCGCGGGTACGGTCGTGGGCATGGTTCCCGAGCGAGACAACGGCCTCCTCCCGCTGCGGCGCGAGTACACCGAAGCCTGGCGCGGCTTCGACCGCAACGAGGTGCGGCAGTACCTCGACCACCTCGAAGGTCAGCTGCACCGGCTGATCACCGACCGCGACGCGGCGGCCTCGCAGGTCGCCACGCTGTCGCGGGAACTCGAGGCGACGCGCGGCGAGGTGTCGAAGCTGCAGGCCCGGGTCGAAGAGCTGTTGAAGCCGCCGGAGCGTCTTGAGGACCTGGACGAGCGGATGCAGCGCACCGTCACGCTCGCGCAAGCGCGGGCCGAGGAGATCACCAAGCGCGCGCAGGTGGCGGCCGAGAAGCACTGGGCGTCGTCGACGGAGGCGTCCACGAAGCTGCGCGAGCGCTACCACCGCTTGGTCGAGGAACTGGACAAGCAGGCCGAAGCGCTGCACTCGGAGCACGAGGCCGCGCTGAAGGAAACCCGCGCCGAAGTGCAGCGGCTGACGGTCGAGGCGGCGCAGCGCCGGGAACTCCTCGACAACGAAGCCGAGCGCAAGCGCCGCAAGATCGAGCGCGACTTCGACGCGAAGATCACCGCCGAGCGCACCGCGCACGAAAAGCTGATCGCCGACCAGCGCACGGCCAGCAAAAACCAGGCCGAACGCCGCATCGCGGAAGCCACCGCGGAGGCGACCCGCCGCGTCGAGGAGGCGACGGCGGAGGCCAAGCGCCGTCTCGACGAGGCGACCACGCAGGCGGCGCAGCGCACCACCGCGGCGGCGCGCAAGGTCGAGCGGCTGGCCGAGATCCGCGAACAGGCCCGCAAGAACCTGGCGATGGCGGACGAGGTCCTCGGCCGGAGCGAAGGTCTGCTGACGGCGCTGCCGTCGGAATCGGTGCTGCCCGCCGCGTCGAAGCTGGTGGGCGGCGACGACCCGGCCAAGCCGGACCCGTCGCCGGGGCCGGTCGAGACGAAGGCCGCGCCGTCGCCCAAGCCGAAGGCCGGGAACGGTTCCGCCGCGAAGTCCACGACGGGGAACGGCGCGTCGGCGAAGGGCGGAAACGGCGGGTCGGCGGAAAGCGCGGCGGGGAACGGCGCGAAGTCCGGCAACGGCTCGGCGGGGAACGGCTCGAAGAGCGAGACCGGCTCGAACGGGAACGGCGCGAAGTCTCAGCCGCAGACGGCGGGCAAGCCGAGCAGCTGAGCCACGGCGCGCAGAGCCGGGGCACTGGAACCAAGTCCGTGAAGGGCTCCTTGAGGGAATCTGATTCCCTCAAGGAGCCCTTCACGG
>NZ_JBSHAM010000026.1:0-99996 GCF_053611505.1 Amycolatopsis sp. NPDC054798
GGCCCCGACCTCGGGTGAGGTCGGGGCCCTGCCGCGTTTCCGGGGGCTTGATCGGCTGTATGGGCGGAAATCGGTGCGGTGGGGCGGGGTTGCCGGGTGGGAATGGGGGAGTGGCGAGGTGTTGTGGAGGCTGGGTTTCCGGATGGGGAGGCGGCGGGGGTGGTGCGGCGGTCGGGTCGGTGCGGCGGGCCGGGTGGCCGAGGCGTTGCGGAGGCTGGGTTTCCGGATGGGGAGACGGCCGGGTTGGTGCGACGGGCGGGGCTGAGGCGTTGCGGGCTGGGTTTCCGGCTCGGGAGCGGTTGGGGTGTCGCGGCGGTTGGGCTGGTGTGGCGGGCCGGGTGGCCGAGGCGTTGCGGAGGCTGAGGTTTCCCCGCGGAGAGGTCGGCGGTGTTGCGGCGGTCGGGCTGGAGCGGCTGAGCCGTTGTGGAGGCTGAGGTTTCCAGAGCGGAGAAGCGGCCGGGGTTGGCGAGGTATACGGCGGCCGGCCGGTGAGGCTGCTGAGCTGTTGTGGGCGCAGGGTTTCCAGGTGAGGCGTCAGAGCCAGGTCGGCGGGCCGGAGCGGACTGAGCAGGCGGGAGGGGCACGGCCGGACGGGACGGGCGCGGGAAAATTCGCTGCGCCGCTGGGGTTGTCGCAGCACCGCTCCCGAAGAGGTTGCGGCGGCGGGAAAGACGGCGTTTCCCGAGGTCGGCGGCCTGCGAAGGCCGCGAAAAGAACCCGCCCGGATTGCTGATAAGACAACAGAATCGTCCGCCGAACCGGGCGCGGAGACACCCCGCGAAGGCAATCGGATTCCCGCCCGAGCACTGCCCGGGAGAGTTAATCCGACGTCCGGAGAGAAATCCCCGCCGGGGGTAATCCCGGACTTCGCTAAACCCGGCGAGACGTCTCGGACGTCGCTTATGCCGGAACCGGCGATAAGTGCTGAGCGCCGCTGAGCAATACCGGTCTCTATAGAATCCGCGGCCAGCCGAAAGGCGGCGGCACGCGCTAATGAGAAGGGCCCGGCGTGCCGAAGCGACGCCGGGCCCGGTAAAAGATCAGCCCGCTGAAGGCACCGGAGCGGGCAGCGGACTCGGGTAATAGTCCGCGCCCACCAGAACCGGTCCGTCGTCGCCGGGAGAGAACGACAGGACCCACAGCGAGCCCTTCTTGCTCGGCACCACCCCGTCGCGGGCGGCGGGCAGTTCCAGGCCGTCCCGGTCCGCCAGTGCGCTCACCAGGTCCGGGATCACCCCGCCCTGGCTGCTGATCAGCGGAGTGCCCCCGCCGGCCGCGATCGCCAGCAGGCGGCGGATTCCGAGCAGCGGGTCGGGCCAGTAGCCCTCCTCCGACAGCAGCGGCTCGTGCTGCACCTCGACGCCGAGGGCGTCCGCGATTCCGCCGACAGTTTGCACGCACCGCAGCCGGGGCGCGGAGAACACCCGATCGGGGCCGAAGAGCGGCAGCAGGTCCCGGAGCGCGGCCGCTTGGCGCTGACCGGCTTCCGACAGCGGGCGGAGGTCGTCGTCGCCGGTCCAGTCTTCGCGTTTGCCCGCTTTGGCGTGCCGTACCAGCAACACCGTCGTCGGCGCGGGCGGGAGGGCGCAGAACTCGCGCAGCACCCGGACATCCGCCGGGCGCGTCAGCAGCTGCTCGGCCGCGACCGGGTCCAGCCAGCGCAGTTCGTCGACCTCTTCGTTGGGCTCGAAGGCCCCGGAAACGGCTTCGCCGCTGAAGTAGTCGACGCTCTTGCGCAGCGGCCGCCCGTCGTTCTTCGCGGGCACCTCGTACTTCGTCTGCGCGACATAGCGGCCCAGCACCGCACGGAACCCGGTCTCCTCGGCGATCTCGCGCACCGCGGTGGCCGCGATCGTCTCGCCGGCGTCGACCTTTCCCTTCGGCAGCGACCAATCGTCGTAGCGGGGACGGTGCACGAGAGCGACCTCGATCCCCGCCTCGGCGCGGCGCCAGAGCACCGCGCCCGCGGCCCGGACGTCCACGCTCATCCGACCGCCCCGTGCCGCTTCGCGAGTTCGAGCTGATGGTCGCGCACCTGCGAACCGGCGGCCGGGAACGGCTGCCATTCGCCCGACGAGCTGAGCACCCAGCAGCGCGTGTGCGGGTCGAGCGCCGAATCGAACACGTCGTCCAGCTGCCGCGTCAGCCTCGGGTCCTTGACCCGCACCAGCGCCTCGATCCGGCGGTCGAGGTTGCGGTGCATCATGTCCGCGCTGCCGATCCAGTGCGTGCCGCCCGCGCGGAAGTGGAACACCCGCGAATGCTCGAGGAACCGGCCGAGGATCGAGCGGACGCGGATGTTCTCGCTCAGCCCTTCGACGCCCGGCTTCAGCGAGCAGATCCCGCGCACCACGACGTCGACCGGAACACCGGCCTGCGAAGCGTGGTACAGCGCGTCGATCACCTGCTCGTCGACGAGCGAGTTGCACTTGATCCGGATGCCCGCTTCGAGCCCGGCGCGCGCGAGTTCGATCTCCTCGCCGATCGCGCGCACGATGCCGCGGCGGATGCCGTGCGGCGACGTGAGGATCGTGCGGTAGGTGTCCTGGCGCGAGTAGCCGGTGAGGACGTTGAACAGGTCGGTGATGTCCGCGCCGATGCTCGGGTCCGCCGTCAGCAGGCCGAGGTCTTCGTACAGCCGCGCGGTCTTCGGGTTGTAGTTGCCGGTGCCGATGTGGCAGTAGCGGCGGATGGTCGAACCTTCCTGCCGCACCACCATCGACACCTTGCAGTGCGTTTTGAGGCCCACCAAGCCGTACACCACGTGCACGCCCGCGCGTTCCAGCGTGCGCGCCCAGGTGATGTTGGCCTGCTCGTCGAACCGTGCCTTGATCTCCACCAGCGCCACGACCTGCTTGCCCGCTTCGGCGGCGTCGATCAGCGCGTCCACGATCGGCGAATCGCCCGACGTCCGGTACAGCGTCTGTTTGATCGCCAGCACCTTCGAATCGGCCGCGGCCTGTTCGATGAACCGCTGCACGCTCGTGGAGAACGAGTCGTACGGGTGGTGCACCAGGACGTCGCCCTCGCGCAGCGTCGCGAACACGCTCTTGGGAGTCTCGCGTTCGCCGAACGCCGGATGCGTCGCGGGCACGAACGGCCGGTCCTTCAGTTCCTTGCGGTCGACCCCGGCCAGCTGGAAGAGACAGGTGAGGTCGAGCAGCCCGGGCACCTCGACGACGTCCTCGGGGTCGACTTCCAGCTCGCGCAGCAGCAGTTCGAGCATGTGCTCGCTCATGTCCTGCGCCACTTCGAGCCGCACCGGCGGGCCGAACCGGCGCTGCGCCAGCTCGCGTTCCAGTGCCTGCAACAGGTCCTCGTCGCGGTCTTCCTCGACCTCGAAGTCGGCGTTGCGGGTGACACGGAAGACGTGGTGCTCGGTCACCTCCATGCCGGTGAACAGATCGCTCAGGTGCGCGGAGATCAGTTCCTCGAGCGGAAGGAAGGTGGCCGTCCGGCTGCCGCGTTCGGTTTCCACGCGCATCAGCCGCGGCACGTTGCTCGGCACCTTCACGCGCGCGAACCGTTCGAGCCCGCCTTGCGGGTCCCGCACGGTGACCGCGAGGTTGAGCGACAGCCCCGAGATGTACGGGAACGGGTGCGCCGGGTCGACCGCGAGCGGCGTGAGCACCGGGAAGATCTGCTCGGAGAAGTAGCTCGACAGCCGCAGCTGGTCGGCTCCGGCGAGGTCGGCCCAGCCGACGAGCTGGATGTCCTGTTCGGCCAGCTGCGGGCGCAGATGCTCCTCGAAGGCGGCGGTGTGCCGTTCGACCAGGTCCTGGTTGCGCTTGGCGATGTAGTCCAGCTGCTCGCGCGGCGTGAGCCCGTCCGCGCTGCGCACCGACAGGCCGGTGCCGTCGCGCCGTTTCAGCCCGGCGACCCGGACCATGTAGAACTCGTCCAAATTGGACGCGAAAATGGCGAGGAACTTGGCCCGTTCGAGCAGCGGCTGCGATTCGTCCTCGGCCAGCGCGAGCACGCGGGCGTTGAAGTCGAGCCAGGACAGCTCGCGGTTGAAATAACGGTCGTCGGGAAGCGTCTCGACGGCGGTGGGCGCGGAGGTGACGGCGGGCGGGGCTGAGGGAACGGAGCGGAATTCCTCGCCGCTCTCGGTCGTGGTCCGGCGCGGCCGCGCGGCGGCGGGCTTGGTGGCGGCAGGCGGTGCGGCGGGTTTCTTCGCCGTGGTGCGCAGCGCGCTCGACGAGGCGGTTTTGCGCTTGGCCGGTTTGGCGTTGTCCTCCGAACCTGCCTTGGATTTCGCCCGTCCGGCCGCCGCGCCGTCGACGTTCGCGCGCGAAGCCGTCTTGCCGGCCGCGGGGCGCGGGGCCGGGGACGAGGGGGATGCGCTGGTGCCGCTCTTGGCGCGCCGCCGGGCCGGAGTGCTGCCGTCTTCTGTGCTCACGCTGCCCATTGTTCACTACGAAGCTGCGGTTTGCGCAGGCCGCGATGAAGGTCGAGTGAACACGTCAGCGCAATTGCGCCCGTTCGGCCGGGAACAATGCCGCGGTGTGCTTCCCCAGGCCGAGCTTCGCGGCGTGGCGGAGATCATCCTCGGTGTCGACGTCGCTGCGCAGCGACGGCAACGCCCGGGTGAGCGGAATCGCACCGGACGCCCGGTGCAGTTCCGCGGATCCGGCTCCGAACCGCGGGTCGAGCGGTTTTCCCGGTGCGGACAGCAACAGCGTGGTCCCGGTGCCCTGCCGGTCGAAAACCACCGCGCGGCGGCCCGCGGCTTCGGACAGCGCCTGCTCCAGATCCACCGCGCGCAACGCGGGAAGATCCGCTTGAAGCGCGCCGGCTATGCCGTCCGGCGCGTCCGCGCGCAGCAGCTCCGCGCCGTGGCGCAAGGCTTCGTTGAGCCCGCCGCCCGGCGGTTCGGCGATCACCTCGACGCCGAGACCGGCCAATTCGGACAGCGCGGCCGGATCGGCGGTGACGACGAGCACGCGCCGGACCCCGGCGACCGACGTGACCGCGGCCAGCGTGTCGCAGGCCAGCGCCAGCACCAGCTCCGCGTGCCGGTGCGCGGCGACCGCCCCGCGCAGGCGGGACTTGCCCGTGCCCGGCGGTTTCAGCGGGATGACCAGGTCTGCGTCCACCTGTCCATCTTTACCCGAAACCCGCCGCGCGCGTGCGTGAGCGCACCCTCCCTGGACTGGGCGAACCGGCGCGCGGCAGGATCACCCGGAGCAGAGGCGATCCGAGGAGGAGAACTGTGGCACGGCGTGAGAAGGGCGGATTCTGGGTGGGGCTGGCCGCCGCCGCGTTCTACCCGATGACCGCGATCGGCAAGCGGGTGTACCTCGGCGCGGAAAAAATCCCCCGAGAAGGGCCCGCGGTGCTGGTGATGAACCACATCTCGCACCTCGACCCGCCGGTCGACGCGGTGTTCGTGCACCGGCAGAAGCGGGTGCCGCGGTTCTTCCTCAAGGCGAGCCTGAAGAACGTGCCGGTCTTCGGCCGGATTGTGACCGGGTCCGGGCAGATCCCGGTGGCGCGCGGGTCGAGCGCGGCCGGCGACAGCCTCAAGGCCGCGCACCAGGCGCTCGAAGAGGGCAAGGTCATCGTGATCTACCCCGAGGGCACGATCACGAAGGACCCGCTGGGCTGGCCGAAGGAGGCCTACAGCGGCGCGGCGCGGCTGGCGCTGCAGAACGACGTGCCGGTGATCCCGATCGCGCGCTGGGGCACCAACCAGATCTTCAACGGCTACACCAAGAAGTTCACGCCGTTCCCGCGCAAGACGGTGACGCACCTGGTCGGCGACCCGATCGACCTGTCGGCGTACCGGGGCGGGAACCCGCGCAGCGCCTCGACGCTGCGCGAGGTCACCGCGGTGCTGATGGACGAGGTGACCCGGCTGCTGGTGGAGATCCGGCAGGAGGAACCGCCCGCGAAGAAGCCGGAGACGGACGCCGTTCCGGAAACCAAGGCGGAAACTAAGGCAGAAACCAAGGCAGAGATCACCGCAGAGCCCAAGGCGGAGTCCGAGAAGCCGGAGGACGGTGCCTGATGGCGGGTTTCGCCGCCGACGTGCAGCGCGTCACGGTGCTCGGCGCGGGTTCGTGGGGCACTGCGTTCGCGAAGGTGCTCGGCGACGCGGGACGCGACGTGACGATGTGGGCGCGCCGGGAAAGCGTCGCCGAGGAAATCCGGGAGCGGCACACCAACGAGTCGTATCTGCCGGGAACGTCGTTGCCGGAGCGGATCACCGCGACCTCCGACGCGGCCGCGGCGCTGGACGGCGCGCAGGCGGTGGTGCTCGGAGTGCCGAGCCAGAGCCTGCGCGCGAACCTCACCGGCTGGCAGCCGCTGCTGCCGCCCGACGCGATCCTGGTCAGCCTGGCCAAGGGCGTGGAACTGGGCACGCTCAAGCGGATGAGCGAGGTGATCGCCGAACTCGCTCGCGTCGAGCCGGGCGAGATCGTGGTGGTGTCCGGGCCGAACCTGGCCCGCGAGATCGCCGACGGGCAGCCGGCCGCGGCGGTGCTCGCGTGCGCTGATCACGAGCGGGCGAAAGCGGTGCAGCAGGCGACGTCGAACCAGTATTTCCGGCCCTACACCAACACTGACGTGGTGGGCTGCGAGCTGGGCGGCGCGTGCAAGAACGTGATCGCGCTCAGCTGCGGGATGGCCGCCGGAATGGGCTTGGGCGCGAACACGATGGCGACGCTCATTACGCGCGGTCTCGCCGAAATGGCGCGGCTCGGCGCGAAACTCGGCGCGGACCCGCTCACCTTCGCCGGTCTCGCCGGGCTCGGCGACCTCGTGGCGACGTGCTCGTCGCCGTTGTCGCGCAACCGCACCTTCGGCGAACGGCTCGGCCGCGGCGAAACGCTGGCCGAGGCGCAGGCGGCGACCGGCGGCCAGGTCGCCGAGGGGGTCGCGTCGTGCTCGTCGATCCGCGAGCTGGCGCAGCGGCACGGGGCCGACATGCCGATCACGGACGCGATGTACCGGGTGTGCCACGAGGGCGTCGACCCGCGGCAGGCGGGCGCGGAGCTGCTCGGGCGGTCGCGGAAGCCGGAGTGGCGCTGAACCTCGTGACTGGCAATCCCGGTGAGAACCGGGAACGCCGCTCACGAGCGTGAGTGTCCGCAGGTGTGAACCCGCGCTCACGAGGGCGGTCCAGGGGGTGGGACGGGTTGACCGGGCGTCCCGGGGCTGGTTCGCTGTACGGCATGCTGACGTGCGCGATGACGATGCGGCCGGGGTCCGACGACCTCCGCCCCGTCATGGGCATGTCGTGTCACTGTTGTCGGTGAACCCGCCCCGGCCCAGCTCGACACCCATCTTCTTCCCGTGAGGACTTCTTTTCATGTTCGCCGTTCCGGACAACACCCTGCTGCGTCCCGAGAACCCCGCCCTGCGCCACCCGGTCCGCGTCGCCGTCGACGTGGCCGCCGACCGGGAACGCTGGGGCGGCCTGCTGCGCTACGACCCCGACGAGCGGTTCTCCGCCCTCGTCGAACGCACTGAGGACCAGGAGATCTGGCTGCTCAGCTGGCTCCCCGGCCAGCACACCGACCTGCACGACCACGCCTTCTCCAGCGGTGCGTTCACCGTCGTGTCCGGGCGGCTGACCGAAACCGTCGCGCGGCGCGCCCCGGACGGGCGCGCGGTGACCGAGGTGCACGGGCTGTCCGCCGGGCAGTCGCGGGTGTTCGGGCCGGGCTACGTGCACGAGGTGCGCAACGACGGCCCGGACCCGGCGATCAGCGTGCACGTCTACCGCCAGGGCGGCCGGCAGATGCGGTCGTACCAGGCGAATCCGGTGGACGGGCCGGTACTGCGCTCGTAAGTGTTCGTCCCCGGTGAGAACCGGGACGAACACTCACGAGTCGAGGTCGCCGCGCAGCCTGAACTGCCGTTCGATCTCCTCCCGGCTCACCCCCGCCGCCAGCAGAACCTGCAGCAGGATCCGCGATTTCCGCGGGCACAGCCATCCGGCCATCGTCGCGCCCATCCGGATCAGGCTCGATTCGGACCCGTGAAACCCGTATGTGCTGCGGAAAGTCGGGCCCGCCCCGGTCCGGGACGCGACGACGACCGGTGCTTCCGCGGCCGCGATCACGTCCGCCGTCGCTGTCGACACATGCCCGACGCCGTTGGCGGCCACCACTACGCCGCGCGCGCCGCCCTTGAGCACCAGCGAAAGCAATTCGCCCGAATCTTCGAGCCCCGATTCCAGCAGCGGAACGAGATCGACTGCCTCGGCGCCCGGCAGCACGGGCAGCCGCGGCGGCGACGGATGGAAGTAGTGCACCGCTCCCTCGGCGACCATGCCGAGCGGGCCGGCCGGCCGCGACGAAAACGTTTCGACGTGGCTGGAATGCGTTTTCCGCACCCACCGCGCCGCGTGCACGTCGTCGTTGAACGCCACCAGCGCGCCCCGGCCCCGGCTGCGCGGATCGGCGGCGACGGCGAGCGCGGCGAGGATGTTCGCCTGGCCGTCCGGGCTGGGCAGGCTCGGATTCCGCATCGCGCCGGTGATCACCACCGGCGCGTCGGACGGCCACGTGAGGTCGAACAGATACGCCGTTTCTTCCAGCGTGTCCGTGCCCTGCACCACCACGAGACCGTCCGCGCCCGCCTCGATCTGCTCGACGCCCCACTGCCGGGTCCGCGCGAGCGTCGCGTAGTCCATCGACGAACTCGACAGTCCGGCCAGCGTCGCCGCGGTGACCTCCATCGGCAGCCGGGAACCGAGTTCTCCCAGCAGGTCCTCGGCGCTCAGCCGCGGCACGACGCCGTCTTCGAGCGAACGTCCGGGGGCCATCGAGATGGTGCCGCCCAGCGCGGCGACGGCGATGCGAGTCATGCCCCGCACTCTATGCGGGGCGGCGCGCCTGCAGGGTGTAGCTCGCGGCGATCCGGCGCGGGTTGTCGCGCAGCCGCCATTCGCCGTCCCCGGCCTCTTCCATCTCGTGCGGCAACGCGTTCCACGCCGCGGTTTCGTGTTCGGTCAGCCCGGTCAGGACCAGGCCCTGGCCGAGCAGCGCGGTGACGATCTCGCCGAGCGAATGGTTCCAGCTGTGCGTGGTCGTGGTGCGCACCGGTTCGTCGGTCTCGACGTAGGTGGTGTCGTCGCTGAACACGAGCGGTTCGTCGTGCTCGAAATAGTCGTATTTCGGCCACG
This sequence comes from Amycolatopsis sp. NPDC054798, assembly GCF_053611505.1. Taxonomy (NCBI): domain Bacteria; kingdom Bacillati; phylum Actinomycetota; class Actinomycetes; order Pseudonocardiales; family Pseudonocardiaceae; genus Amycolatopsis; species Amycolatopsis sp. NPDC054798. The sequence goes on from NZ_JBSHAM010000026.1 coordinate 9,140, forward strand.
CGCGTTCGGATTCCTCGTCGAGCGTCCACAGCATCGGGTGGCCCTCGCGCAGGAACAACCGTCCGCCCGGACGCAGCAAGCGCGCGACGACCTCCGCCCACGGCACGATCTTCGGCAGCCAGCAAAGCGCGCCGACTCCGGTGTACACCAGGTCGAAGGCGTTTTCGCCGAAGACTTCCACCGCGTCGTAGACATTCGCTTCGTGATAGTCGATCTCCGCGCCGGTGGCCTCCGCGAGCTTGCGCGCCTCGGCGAGCGACGCCGGGGAAAGGTCCAGACCAGAGATCTTGGCTCCGAGCCGGTGCAGCGACAGCGTGTCCGTGCCGATGTGGCATTGCAGGTGCACGGTGCGCAGCCCGGAAACGTCGCCGAGGCGCGGCTGGTCGAAGCGCACGACCTGGCTCAGATGCGCGGGATCGGCCTTGAACTTGTCGAACTCGTAGTACGCCGAGCGCGCGTGGATCGGCGCGCGGTCGTCCCAGTTGGCTCGGTTGATCTCGAACGAATCCGTCACGACATCTCCGCCGCGCTGCGCTGGACGCAGAACTCGTTGCCTTCCGGGTCCTGCAGGACGACCCAGCCGCCGCCGTCCTCACGGCGGTGGTCGGAATGCAGCTTCGCGCCCAGTTCGAGCAGCCGCTCCACTTCTTCGTCACGGGTCAGGTTGTCCGGCTTCAGGCAGACGTGCAGCCGGTTCTTGCCCGCCTTGGGTTCCGGGACGCCGATGAACAGAAGCGTGACGCCGGAGTCGAGCAGGATGCCGACCTCCGGATCGCCCTGTTCGTCTTCCTCGCCGATCGGGCGGCCGGTCACCTTGGTCCAGAACTGGGCCAGTTCCCACGGGTCCGCGCAGTCGACGGTGATGTTGTCCACGACAGAACTCATCGGGCTCCTTGTGCTGAGGGTTGATTCCGTCCCGAGTGTGCTCGGAACGCCCGGTGCGCGCGAGCGGTTTCCTGTCGAGTGGCTGTCAGCCGGGGGTTCGGCTCGCGCGCCCGCGCGGATGTCGCGGAGGATGGCAGGGTGGAGAACCCGAACCCGGTGCGCCTGCTCGTCGTGGACGACGAGCCGCACATCGCCGACCTGGTCGCGACCGTCGCCCGTTACGAGGGCTGGCAGGCCGTGACAGCCGGATGCGGCGCCGACGCTCTCGCGCGCGCCGCGGAGTTCGCTCCCGACATCGTCGTGCTCGACCTCATGCTGCCTGATTTCGACGGTTTCACCGTGCTCGACAAATTGCGCGAGAAGCACGACGCGGTGCCGGTGGTTTTCCTGACCGCGAAGGACGCGACCGCCGACCGCATCGCCGGCCTCACCCGCGGGGGTGACGACTACCTCGTCAAACCGTTCTCCGTCGAGGAGTTGATGGCGCGGCTGCGCGCGGTGCTGAGGAGGACGTCGGAAAAGCCGGACGCCCGCTCGGTCGTGCTGCAGGTGGGCGACCTCACACTGGACGAGGAGACGCACGAAGTCCGCCGCGGCGGCCAGCTCGCCGAACTGACGCCGACCGAGTACGAACTGCTGCGCTACCTGATGCGGCGCTCCCCGGCGGTGCTCACGAAGGCACAGATTCTCGACCACGTGTGGGAGTACGACTTCGGCGGCCGGTCCAATGTGGTCGAACTCGCGGTCTCGCGGTTGCGGCGCAAGCTCGACACCGAGGCCGAACCGCTGATCCACACCGTGCGCGGCGTCGGGTACTCGGTGCGGCAGGCGGACCGGTGAACCGGATCGGACGCTGGGCTCGCCGGTGGTACCGGGCTTGGCGCGCATCCAGGCTGGGCACGCGGCTGGCGTTCGGGCTGGGCGCGCTGTCGCTGGTGGTGTTCGCGATCGTCGGCGCGCTGACCGTCGAGCTGATGCACGACTACCTCAACCGGCGGCTCGACGAACAGCTCAGGAGCAGCCAGGTCGCGCAGGTGCCGCATCTGCGCGAGTCGAAGGACAATCCGGAAACCGTCTACTCCTGGTATTCCGCGGTCTTCGAGGTGCGGGAGGGACACGCCACGCCGCAGCCGGGCAGCACGTTGCCGGACGACGTGCGGCCGCTGGCGCGGGTCGCCGAAGAGGCGTCCGGCGGCGACCTTTTCCGCACGATCGCCTTGCCCGGCCAGGGTTCCTACCGCGTGCGGGCGTGTCCGGTGGAGACTTCGCCGAACGGGACCGGCACCGTGCTGTTGAGTGCCGCCCCGCAGTCCGACCTCGACAACACGGTGCAGCAGCTGATGTTGATCGAGGTGATCGCCTTCCTGATCGCGTTGGCGATTCTTGTCGTCGCCGGCCGGGTCGTGCTGCGGCGCGGATTGCGGCCGCTGTCGGACATGGCGGGCACAGCGCACGACATCGCTTCGCACGATCTCACCGCCACTGCGAATTTGCCGGTGCGCGCGTCCGGTACTGGCGGCGGTGCGGAGGTCGAGGAGCTGCGGACGGCATTCAACTTGATGTTGAGCCACATCGAATCCTCGCTGGCCGCGCGCACCGAAGCGAACGATCGGCTGCGCCGGTTTGTCGCCGACGCTTCGCACGAACTGCGCACCCCGTTGACGTCGATTCGCGGCTACGCCGATCTTTTCCGTTACGCCGCCGCGAACGAGCCTGGGGAACGCGAGGCGCACCTGGAGAAAATCCGGGCCGAGACCGCGCGGATGAGCGTGCTGGTAGACGATCTTCTGCTGCTCGCCCGCCTCGACGCGCGCGACGTCGAACCGCCGGTGCGTCCGCAGCGAATGGATCTCACCGAGATCGCCGCGGCTGCCGCGGACGCGTTCCGCGCCGGTCGTCCCGGATATCCGCTGACGGTGTCGATTCCGGAGGAACCGGTGCTGCTGCACGCGGATCCGGCGCGGCTGCGGCAAGTCTTGGACAACCTGCTCGCGAACGCGGCCGTGCACACCGCGGAGGGAACTCCGGTGGAGCTGGCGGTGACGGTTGCGGACGGCATGGCGGTCACCACTGTCGCTGATGCCGGGCCGGGGATTTCCGGCGAAGACCAGCAGCGGATTTTCGACCGGTTTTATCGCGTCGACAACTCCCGCACCCGGGCCGCCGGCGGCACCGGGCTGGGGTTGTCGGTGGTGCATTCGCTGGTGGTCGAACACGGCGGAACGGTCTCGCTGGACAGCCGCCCCGGGCGGACGGTGTTCACCGTGCGGTTGCCGTTGTCTTCGTGACCCGCTCCGCGACGTGCTCGGGCACGGTCCAGTCCGAGGGCAGGTCGGCGGACGGCTCCGGCTCGCCGAAGATCGTGCGCACCGGCAGCACTCCGGCCCAGGCGGCGTTCGCGGCGACATCTTCGGGTTCGTCGTCCGGCCCTTCGGCGCGGAGCTTCACGGACGCTTCGGCGAGGTCGAGCGCGATCACCGAAACGGCGGCGAACTCCTTCTTGTTCACCGGGCGGGCGTGCTCCCACGAACCGGGGGAGAGGTGGTCTGTGAGCACGTGCAGGCCGCGCATCTTCTCGTCCGGGTCGGTCACCAGCCGGGCCCGGCCGAGGATGACCGCGCTGCGGTAGTTCACCGAGTGGTTGTTCACTGAGCGGCAATAGACGATCCCGTCGAGCAGGGTGACCGTCACGCAGACGTCGGTTTCCCCGGCAGCGGCTCGCAGACTGGCCGCGCCCGTGGAACCATGCAAGTAGAGGGTGTCGCCGTCGCGGCCGTATCCGGTGGGCAGCACCAGCGGGACGCCGTCGCGGACCACGCCGAGGTGGCAGATCAGCGCCTCGTCGAGCACGGCGTACAGCGCCTCGCGCTCGCTGGCGGCGCGGTGGCGTTTGCGGCCGAGCGTGGTGCGTTCGGTGGGCGAAAGGCTGCTCATGCGTTCAGTGTGCGGCGGGCAAGTGGCTACGTTGAATGTCCACTTCTTCTACACTTGAGAAGTCCACTTGGCTGCTGTGCCGTGATGGAGGTCTGCCGTGTCCTACGCCGACACCGCCCTGCCGGTCAGTCTCGACCGCGAAGCGGCCACTCCGCTGGCCGTGCAGCTGGCCGACGCGCTGCGCGAAGCCGCGGCCGGCGGACACCTCCGCGGCGGCGACCGGCTGCCGTCCACACGCGCGCTGGCCGAACGGCTCGGCGTCTCGCGCACGGTCACTTCCGCCGCGTACGAGCAACTTCACGCGGAGGGCTGGATCGCCGGACGGCACGGCTCCGGCACCTACGTGACCACCCCGCCGACCCGCGCCGCCGCGTCCGTCACCGTGCCCGGTTCGCTGCTCGCCGAGACGGAATCGGCCCCGGTGCTCGACCTCACGCCAGGCGCGCCGTGGGCGGGCGGGCTCGACCGCGCGGCGTGGCGGCGTGCGTGGCGGGCGGCTGCCGATCCCGAGCCGCTCACTCGCGCACACCGCGCCGGGCTGCCCGAGTACCGCGCGACTGTCTCGGAACACCTGCTGCGCCACCGTGGTCTGGCCGCGGGCTCGGTGCTCGCGACCGGCGGTACCACCGCAGCGGTCGTGGAACTCGCCGCCGCGGTGTTGCGCCGAGGTGCGGTCGTCGCCTTCGAGGAACCGGGTTATCAGCGTGCGGTGCAAGCCTTCCGGCAAGCCGGGCTCACCGTCGTGGGCGTGCCGGTGGACGAGGAAGGACTACGTCCCGACGCGATTCCCGCGGGGGCGCGCGCGGTTTACTGCTCGCCCGCGCACCAATACCCGATGGGCAGCCGGATGAGCGCGGCCCGGCGCGTGCAGCTCGTGGAACGCGCTCGCGCGGAAAGCATGCTGGTCATCGAAGACGACTACGACGGCGAACTGCGCTTCGACGTCGCCCCGCTGCCGATGCTGGCCGCGCTCGCCCCGGACGTCGTCGTGCACCTCGGGACCACCAGCAAAATCCTCACCCCGACACTCGGCGCGGGCTGGCTCGTCGCACCCGCCGCGGTCGCGGATTCCGTGCTGGCGTACCGGGATCTCACCGGCACCCGGCCGTCCCCGGCGGGACAGCGGGTGCTGGTCGAACTGGCCCGGACCGGCGATCTGGGCCGGCACCTGCGGAAACTGCGCCGGGAAATGGCCGAACGGCGATCGGTCCTGGTGGCCGCGCTGTCGAACGCCGGGATCCCGTTCGTCGGCGACGACGCCGGTGCGCACCTGGTGGTGCCCGCGGAAAGCGCCGAGGCCGAGGCGCAGCTGATCGCCGCCGCGGAACGGCACGCGATCCGGCTCGACGGGCTGGCGCGCCATTTCGCCGGAACGCCGACGGTGCACGGGATCGCGCTGGGGTACGCGGGCTGCTCGCGGGAAGCGTTGATGGCCGCGGTGCCGACGCTGGTCGATCTCCTCCGCTGACTCCGCTGAGGTCTCGCCGCCGGGCACTCGCCTCTAGTCCGTGCCGCCGCTAGCGCCCCAATGCCACATTGGGTGCGTGGGACGCACCGAACGCCACATTGGGTGCGTGAGATGCACCCAATGTGGCATTGGGGCGTTCCCGGCCGAAGCGGGCGGCGGGTGGCAGGCGGCGCTCGCCTGCACCCCCGCGGCGACCAGCGCAGACACCCCCGGCGCGCGCTGCCGGCGATGCTCACCCGGTACGGTGACCGGCTATGAGTGCTGAAAAGATCCGGGTCGCGGTCGTGTTCGGCGGGCGCAGCAGCGAGCACACCATCTCGTGCCTGTCCGCGGGCAGCGTGATCTCGAACCTGGATCCGGACCGCTTCGAGGTGCTCCCGGTCGGCGTCACGCCGAGCGGCGGCTGGGTGCTCGGCACCGGCGACCCGGAACAGCTCAGCATCCGGGGCCGCGAGCTGCCCTCGGTCGAGTCCGGCCGCGCGCTCGTGCTCGCCGGCGACCCGACCAGCCGCGAGCTGCGCACGGTCGACCCGGGCGAGGCCACCGAGGTGCTCGGCACTGTCGACGTCGTCTTCCCGGTGCTGCACGGGGCCTTCGGCGAGGACGGCACCATCCAGGGCCTGCTCGAACTCGCCGACATCCCGTACGTCGGCCCCGGCGTGTTCGCCAGCGCGGCGGCGATGGACAAGGAATACGCGAAGAAGCTGCTCGCCGCGGAAGGACTGCCGGTCGGCACCTACGCCGCGCTGCGCCGCGGACAGTCCACATTGGCCGAACAGGACCGCGAACGCCTTGGCCTGCCGGTGTTCGTGAAGCCCTCCCGCGCCGGTTCGTCGGTCGGGATCTCCCGGGTCGCCGACTGGGCGCGGCTGGACGACGCGATCGAGCTGGCCCGCCGCACCGATCCGAAGGTGCTCGTGGAGGCCGCCGTGCGCGGGCGCGAGGTCGAATGCGGCGTGCTGGAATTCCCGGACGGCCGCGTCGAGGCGTCGCTCCCGGCGGAGATCCGGGTGCTCGCCGAGGGCGAGGACGCCTGGTACGACTTCGAAACCAAATACCTCGGCGAGGACGCCGAGCTGGACATCCCGGCCAAACTGGACGACGCGCTCAGCGACCGGCTGCGCGCGATGGCCGTCGAGGCGTTCCGCGCGCTCGACTGCCAGGGCCTCGCCCGCGTCGACTTCTTCGTGACCGAGGAGGGCGACCTGGTGATCAACGAGGTCAACACGATGCCCGGCTTCACCACGAAGTCCGCCTACCCGAAGATGTGGGAGGTGACCGGGGTGGACTACCCGACGCTGCTGTCGACGCTGATCGACACCGCGCTCGCCCGGGGCACCGGCCTGCGCTGACCGCGACCGGAAGGAACCCCCGCGCGTGCAGATCGCGTCCCGGCTCGACCGGCTCCCGGTCACCCGGCGGCACCGGTACTTCGTCGCAGTGGTCGGCATCGCCACCTTCTTCGACCTCTACGACCTGTTCCTCGCCGCGACCATCAGCACCGTCCTCACCAAGGAGTTCGGCGTCACCCCGACGACGCTGAAGTACGTCCTGGCGTCGGCGTTCGTCGGCGCGTTCGTGGGCGCGGTGTTCCTCGGCAGGCTGGCCGACCGCCTCGGCAGGCGGCGCGCTTTCCTGCTCACGCTGGGCCTGTACTCGGTGTTCACGCTGCTCGGCGCGTTCAGCACCGACGTGTGGATGCTGGTGATCTGCCGCTTCATCGCCGGGATCGGCATCGGCGCGGAACTGCCGGTGGCCGACGCCTATCTGGCCGACCTGCTGCCCGCCCGCTCTCGCGGCCGCGCGACAGCCTGGGCTTACACGATCGGCTTCTGCGGCGTCCCGGCCGCTGGTTTTCTTGCCCGCGCGCTCGTCGGGCACGCGCCGCTGGGCATCGACGGCTGGCGCTGGCTGTTCGTGATCGGCGCGCTGGGCGCGGCGGTCGTGTGGGCGCTGCGGTTCACGCTGCCGGAATCACCGCGTTGGCTTGCAGCACAAGGAAGACTCGGCGAAGCGGACGAGGTCGTGCGCAAGCTCGAAGAGAGCGCGCCGCAGCCGTTGCCCGAGCCGGAGCCGGAACCGCCCGCGCCGGAACCGGTACGCGCGTCGGCGTTGCTGCGTCCGCCGTGGTTCCGCCGCACGGCGATGCTGTACGTCTTCCAGCTGTTGCAGTCGTTCGGCTACTACGGTTTCGGCTCGCTGGTGCCGATTGTGCTCGCTGCCAAGGGTTTCAGCCTCGTCACGTCGCTGACGTTCAGCGCGCTCACCTTCCTCGGCTATCCGATCGGCTCCGCGCTGTCCATTCCGATCATCGAACGGCTGGAACGCAAATGGCTGATCGTCGCGAGCGCGGCGGCGATGGCGGTGTTCGGCCTGGCCTTCGGCTACGCGACGTCCGGCGTGCTGATCGCGGTGTTCGGGTTCTGCTACACCGCCGTGAGCAACGTGTTCTCCAACGCGTTCCACACCTATCAGGGTGAGCTGTTCCCGACGTCGTTGCGCGGCACCGCGGCCGGTTCGGCTTACGCGCTGTCCCGGCTCGCGACGGCCGCGATGCCGTTCGTGCTGCTGCCGATCCTGCATTCGGCGGGCGCGACGACGATGTTCGCCGTGGTCGCGGGCGCGATGGTGCTGCTGATGGTCGACGTGGCCGTGCTCGGGCCGCGCACCACCGGCGAATCGCTGGAGAAGATCGCGGCTAGAACTTCAGCGGTTTGACCGGCAGCTTCGCCGCGATCACGTCCGAAATGGCCTGCAGCGGGCCCGTTCCGGCGCTCGCCGGGACGGTCAGCGCGACGTAGACCGGCCGGTCGACCGCGTACCAGGTGGCCGAACCGCCCTGCTCGATCTGCAGCCACTGCACCTTGTCGACCACGCGCAGCGGTGAGGTCTGGGTGAGCTCCGGCGGGCGTTCGAGGCCGCAGCGCAGCACGACCGGATCCGGTTCGCCCCACGCGACGGTGGCCTTCGGCGCGGGCTCGGCGAGCGTGCGCGGCGAAAGTTCCTTGCCGTTCGACGTGAGGGTGCCCGGGACCCCGGCGATCAGCTTCGCGCAGTCGGGCGACCCGGCCTGCGGCGCGGGAACGGAAACGAGCGCGAGCGGCTGGTTCGGGTCGGATTGTCCGGAGGAGCTTTTCGTCAGCGCGACGACCGCGACCGCGACCGCCAGCGCGGCCACGAGCAACGACGCGGTGACGAGGACGACCTTCGGAGGAGCCCCGGTGTCGGTGTCTGCCACCGCCTCAGTGGACCACGGCTCAGAGATGGACGACCGGGCAGGTCAGCGTGCGCGTGATCCCTTCCACGTTCTGCACGCGGGCGACGACGAGCTGGCCGAGCTGGTCCACAGTGTCCGCGGCGGCGCGCACGATCACGTCGTAGGGGCCGGTGACGTCCTCGGAGCTGGTCACGCCCGGGACCCCGGCGATCTCCGCAGCCACCGCGGCGGCCTTGCCGACCTCGGTCTGGATGAGGATGTATGCGTGGACCACGGCGTGCCCTTTCGTCGGTGGCGGTCTAGTCGAGGTAGGAACGGTGTAGACGGTGTAGGAAACGTAGCGCCAGCCCTGGGAAAAACCTAGGGGATCCGATTGTCGGTGGCCGATCCGACACAGGCGAGGGAAACAGGAGGTGACCGGTGTCACCGGAAGAGCACTCGGTGGCCGCGACAGGCGAGTTCGGCCTGATCCGGCGGGTCACCGAAGGACGCGCGCAGCCGCCGTCGACACTGCTGGGCCCGGGCGACGACGCGGCGGTTCTCGCCGCGCCGGACGGCCGCGTGGTCGTGACGACCGACGTGCTGGTCCACGGCGTGCACTTCCGGCTCGACTGGTCGAGCCCGGAGCAGGCGGGGCGCAAGGCGGTCGCGGTGAATCTGTCCGACATCGCCGCGATGGGAGCGAAACCGACTTCGGTGGTCGTCGGGCTCGCCTGCCCGGCCGACACCCCGTCGCGGGTCGTGACCGAGATCATGGACGGCATGTGGGCCGAGGCGGGCACGGCGGGCATCGGCGTGTCCGGCGGGGATCTCGTGAGCGCGGATCAGCTCGTGATCAGCGTCACCGCGTTAGGCGATCTCGAAGATCGCGAACCGGTGACCCGGTCCGGCGCGCGCCCCGGCGACGTGCTCGCGGTGTGCGGACGGCTCGGCTGGGCCGCGGCCGGGCTCGCGGTGCTGCGCCGGGGATTCCGGTCGCCGGTCGGAGTGGTGAACGCGCAGCGCTGCCCGGAACCGCCGTACGCGGCCGGTCCGCAAGCCGCGCGCGCCGGCGCGACGGCGATGATGGACGTCTCCGACGGGCTGCTCGCCGATCTCGCGCACCTGGCCGCCGCGTCCGACGTCGGGCTCGACGTGCAGACCGCGTTGCTGGAGGTTTCGACGCGGCTGAAGGAGGTCGGCAGCGCGCTGGGCGCGGACCCGCTGCAGTGGGTGCTGACCGGCGGCGAGGACCACGCGCTGGTCGCGACGTTCCCGCCGTTCGACGACCTGCCCGATGGCTGGCGCAAAATCGGCGTGGTCACCATGCCCGGCTCCGGGGTCACTGTGGACGGCAGCGAGTACGACCAGCAAGGCGGCTGGGAGCACTGGCAGCAGTAATCCTTTATTAGGCTGACGGCGTGGACATCCGTGTCGTCGCCTTCGACCATCCCGACGCCGTGAAGCTGATGGCCGAGGTGCAGCTGGAGTACGTGCGCCGCTACGGCTCCGAGGACGAGACCCCGATGGACCCCGCGGAGTTCGCACCGCCGCGGGGCCTGTTTCTGGTCGGGTACCTGGACAACGTGCCGGTGGCGTCCGGCGCGTGGCGCGCGCACGACGGTCCCGAGCCGACGTTCCGGCCCGGCGACGTCGAGCTGAAACGGATGTACGTGGTCGAATCCGCGCGGGGCCGCGGTTTCGCCCGCGCGATGCTCGCCGAACTGGAACGCACCGCGATCGCCGCCGGACGGCGCCGGGTCGTGCTGGAGACGGGCACCGAACAACCGGAAGCGATCGCCCTCTACCGTTCGTCGGGTTACGTCGAGGTCCCGGCCTTCGGTTATTACGGCGATATGCCCGAAAGCCGGTATTACGGCAAGGATCTCGCCCACGACCGACCCTGACCCGGAGGCGGCATTGGCCATCTACGCGCTCGGCGACCTGGTCCCGACCATCCACCCGGACGCCTACGTCCATCCCGACGCCACCGTGATCGGCGACGTCCGGATCGGGGCGCGCGCGTCGGTCTGGCCGCAGACGGTGCTGCGCGGCGACCACGGGTACATCGAGATCGGCGAACGTTCGAACGTGCAGGACGGCTGCGTCGTCCACTGCACCGCGCGGCATCCGACGATCCTGGGCCCGTCGTCGGCGGTCGGGCACGCGGTGCACGTCGAGGGCGCGACGATCGGCACCGGCTGCCTGATCGCCTCGGGTTCGGTGGTGCTGAACGGAAGCGTGATCGAGGACGGCGGGATGGTCGGCGCGGGCGCGGTGCTGTCGTACGAATCGAGGGTCGGCACCGGCGAGATCGCGCTCGGGGTTCCGGCGAAAACGCGGCCGAACAAGTCGTTTTCGGAAGACCAGATCGCCGCGGTGGTGGATTCCTACGTCCGGCGCGGGGCGCGGTTCCGGGCCGAGCTGCGCAGGCTGGACTAAGTCCGTGAAGGGCTCCTTGAGGGAATCAGATTCCCTCAAGGAGCCCTTCACGGACATCTCGCCAGAGGGTGGACCCGCCACAGTGACCCCGGGCACGTGCCGCTAGGCTCGCGGGCCGTGACTGGACGACCGCTGGACGAAATCGTCGAAGCCGGCTGGGCGAAAGCCCTTGAACCAGTGGCCCCGCAGGTCGCCGCGATGGGGGAGTTCCTCCGCGCCGAGATCGCCGCGGGCCGCACCTATCTTCCCGCGGGCGAGCACGTGCTGCGCGCGTTCAAGCAGCCGTTCGACGACGTCCGCGTGCTGATCGTCGGCCAGGACCCGTACCCGACTCCCGGGCACGCGGTCGGCCTGAGCTTCTCGGTGGCCCCGGACGTGCGGCCGATCCCGAAGAGCCTGATCAACATCTACCAGGAGTACTGCGAGGACCTCGGCCACCCGACGCCGTCCAACGGCGACCTGACGCCGTGGGCCGAACAGGGCGTGCTGCTGCTGAACCGGTCGCTCACCGTGCAGCCGCACAAGTCCAACTCGCACCAGGGCAAGGGCTGGGAACAGGTCACCGAGCAGGCGATCAAGGCACTCGCCGCGCGCGGCGGGCCGCTGGTGGCGATCCTGTGGGGCCGCAACGCGCGGAACCTGCGGCCGATGCTCGGCGACGTGCCGTGCATCGAATCGGCGCATCCGAGCCCGCTCTCGGCGCGCAACGGCTTCTTCGGGTCGCGTCCGTTCAGCCGGGCGAACCAGCTGCTGGTCCAGCAGGGCGCGGAACCGCTCGACTGGAAACTTCCCTGACGCGGCGTGTCCAGTTCCGGCGGCCCGCTCCGACCACCAGGGTGAGAACGACCGAAAACCCTGGAGGAAAGCCATGACCGCCACCATCACGTCCGCCGACGGCACCCCGATCGCCTTCGACACTTACGGCTCGGGTTCGCCGGTGCTGCTGGTCGGCGGCGCGGTGAACGACCGGACGACCGTCGCCGGGCTCGCCGCGGTGCTGGCCGACGCGGGCTTCACCGCGGTCGCTTACGACCGGAGAGGCCGCGGCGACAGCGGCGACGCGCAGGTCTACGCGGTCGAGCGCGAGATCGACGACCTTGAGGTGCTGATCGAGGCTGTCGGCGGTTCGGCCGCGCTGTTCGGCCATTCGTCCGGCGCGATCCTGGCCCTGGAAGCGGCGGCGCGCGGCCTGCCGGTCACGAAGGTGGCGGTGTACGAACCGCCGTTCGTCGGCGACGACCGCCCGCGTCCCGCCGAGGATCTGGTCGACCGGGTGAGCGCCCGCCTCGCCGACGGCGACCGGGACGGCGCGGTCGAGCTGTTCCTGGTCGAGGGGACCGGAACCCCGGCGGAGATCGTGGAGTCGATGAAGTCCGCGCCGGTGTGGGGCTGGTTCGTCGGCCTGGCGCACACGCTGCCGTACGACCTGACGATCTGCGGTCGCGGCAACCACCTGCCGACGGACCGGCTGGCCGCGGTCACCGTGCCGGTGCTGTCCCTGTCGGGCGGTGCCGGGGAGGCGTGGATGACGTCGTCGGCGAAGGCTGTGGCGGCTGCTGTCGCGCACGGGCGGTACGAGGAGATCCCGGGGCAGGACCACGGGGTGCTGAACGCGCCGGAGACCCTGCGGGACGTGCTGGCGAACTTCCTGAGGTGACGAAAAAGGGGCGGGTGCCGAAGCACTCGCCCCTTTAGCTCCGAGGGCCAAGTCCCAGGCCAAACCCGAGGGGCAAGGCCCGAGGCGACCCAACGCGGGGGTCCAGGGGGCTTGCCCCCTGGCGGGGGCCCGGGGGTTCGACCCCCAGAAGGCACATAGCGACAAAAAAATGGCGAGTGCTCTCCACGAGCACTCGCCACCTTAAAGTTGTCGCTACCCGCGGACGACCTTGCCAGCCTTGATGCACGAGGTGCAGGCGTTGAGGCGCTTGCGCTGGGACACGCCGACCTTCGCGTGCACAACCTGGATGTTCGGGTTCCACCGGCGGTTGGTACGCCGGTGGGAGTGCGAGACCGACTTGCCGAAGCCGGGTCCCTTGCCACAGACGTCGCACACGGCAGCCACGTCGAACTCCTCTGGATATGGGACAAAGAATGCGCGCCCGAACGTGCCGGGCAACTCGACCATAGTAACGAGTGGTTTCGGGGGCCTTGCCGCGGGGTCGTTACCCTCGCGGGGACCGGCTAGGAGGTTACGGGGTGCGGGTGCTGGACGCGGCGGCGGTGTCGGGCTGGGCGGCGGCTTCTGTGCGCAGCTTGGACAGGCTGCGCACGGCTATCGACGGCATCAACGTCTACCCGGTCGCGGACTCCGATACCGGCTCCAACCTGCTGTACACGATGACCGGCGCGCACGAGGCGCTCGCCGGGGCGGAACCGGCGGACGCGGCTGAGGCGCTGGCCGTCCTGGCGCGCGGGGCGGTGGCGCACGCGCGGGGCAACTCGGGCGTGATCCTGTCCCAGGTCGTGCGGGGGATGGCGGACTGGGCGGGAGACGGCGGCGACCTCGACGGCGCCGGTCTCGCTGCCGCGCTCGGGCGGGCGGACCAGGTCGCGACGGGCGCGGTCAGCAGGCCGGTCGCCGGGACGATGCTGACCGTCCTGCACACCGTCGCCGCAGCCGTCCGAGGGACGAAGCGGACGTTGTCTGAGGTCGCGCGCGAGGTCGTCACCGTGGCGGCGGCAGCGCTGGAGGAGACGCCCAAGCAGCTGCCCGCGCTGGCCAAGGCTGGAGTCGTCGACGCTGGGGGCCGGGGTCTGGTCGCGGTGCTCGACGCGCTGGCTGGCGTGATCACCGGCGAAACCGAGGAACCCGGGCATGACCTGCAGGCCGTGGCTTCGCTGCCGGAGCAGGTGCCGTACGCGTGGGAGGTCATGTACCTGCTGGACGAGGTCGACGAGGCCCGGTTGCCCGCGTTGCGGAAGGAGCTGAGCGGGTTCGGCGACAGCGTGACCGTGGCCGGCGACGGTTCGGGCAGTCACGCGGTGCATGTTCATTGCGCGGACATCGGCGCGGCCATCGAGGCCGGGCTGCAGCTGGGCAGGCCGCGGCGGATCCGGGTCGAACCGCTGATCACGCCGACGCCGATCGAACCCGGTGGCGGCATCGACCGGTCCGTGGTCGCGGTGGTGCGCGGCGGCGGGCTCGCCGAGCTGCTGCGGGCGGAGGGCGTCGCCGTGCTGGCGGTGCCGGACGGCGAGTTGCCCAGCGTCGAGGACATGATCGGGCTGTTCAACGAGGCGGCGGGCCAGCATCTGAGCGTGCTGCCGGGCGGGCCGGACCTCACCGCGGCCGCCGACACCGCGGCCGGGCATCCGATGGCGGGCGAGCGCGACGTCGTGGTGATCCCGTGCTCGTCGCCGGTGCAGGTGCTGGCCGCGCTCGCGGTGCACGACGGCGGCCGCCGGGTCAACGACGACGTCGTCGCGATGGCCGAGGCGGCGGCCGCGACCAGGCGTGGCGAGCTGCGGATCGCCCGCGAGGAGTCGCTAACCTGGGTGGGCCGGGCCCAGTCCGGCGACGTGATCGGTCTGGTCGACGACGAGGTGGTGCTGATCGAACCCGCCCCGGCGTCGGCGACGAACCTCGTCGCGGCCGCGGTCAGCGTGCTGAACCGGATGCTGGCGCTCGGCGGCGAGCTGGTCACCGTACTGAGCGGCGCGGACGCCCCGCCGAGGGTGGCCGCGGAACTCGCCGAGCAACTGCGGCTGGAGCACCCCGAGGTGGAGTTGACGAGTTACGCCGGCGGTCAAAGCGACGCTGTGCTGCTGATGGGGGTCGAATAATCATGGCCGGGCTTCGCGACAAACTCCCGCTGCTGCTGGGCGCGAAAACCGCGAAGGCGCTCTCGAGCGCGCTCGACATCGAGACGGTTTCCGATCTGCTGCGCCACTACCCGCGCCGCTACGCCGAACGCGGCGAGCTGACCGACATCGCCGGGCTGGAGCTCGGCGAGCACGCGACCGTGCTCGCGCGGATCGAGAAGATCAGCAAGCGCCGGATGAAATCCCGCAACGGCACCATCCTCGACATGGTGATCACCGACGGCAAACGACGGCTCGCGTGCGCGTTCTTCAACCAGGCGTGGCGCGAGAAGGAACTGGTCCCCGGCAAGACCGGGCTGTTCGCGGGCAAGGTCACCGCGTTCCGGGACACGCTGCAGCTGGCCAACCCGGAGTACGAGCTGCTCGACGCCGAACGCGAGGCCGAGGCGGTCGACAGCTTCCTCGCCGAGATCATCCCGGTTTACCCGGCGGCGCAAGGCATGCCGACCTGGTCGATCGCCAAATGCGTGCGGCAGGTGCTGGACGTGCTGGAGGTCGGCGAGGACCCGATGCCCGAGGAACTGCGCAAGCGGCACGGGCTGCCCGGTCTCGAACGCGCGCTGCGCGGCATCCACCGCCCGGAGGACTGGGCGCACCTGGAGACGTCGAGGCACCGGCTCAAGTGGGACGAAGCGATGGCCGTGCAGCTGATTTTCGCGCAGCGACGGCATTCCGCGGTGTCGCGTCCGGCGAAGGCGAGCCCGCACGTCGACGGCGGTCTGCTCGACGCGTTCGACAAGCGGCTGCCGTTCGACCTCACCGCTGGCCAGCGCGCGATCGGCGACGAGATCGCGGCTGACCTCTCGACCGAGCACCCGATGAACCGGTTGCTGCAGGGCGAAGTCGGGTCCGGCAAGACGGTGGTCGCGCTGCGGGCGATGCTGCAGATCGTCGATTCCGGGCGGCAGGCGGCGATGCTCGCGCCCACCGAGGTACTGGCCGCACAGCACGCGCGCTCGCTGCGCGAAATGCTCGGCGACATTGGGATGGCGGGCGAACTGGGCGCGGCCGAGAACGCCACGCGGATCACCCTGCTGACCGGGTCGATGGGCGCGAAAGAACGCAAGAAAGCGTTGCTGGAGACGGTAAGCGGCGAGGCGGGCATCGTCGTCGGCACGCACGCGCTGATCCAGGACACCGTGCAGTTCGCCGATCTTGGCCTGGTGGTCGTGGACGAGCAGCACCGGTTCGGCGTCGAGCAACGGGACGCGCTGCGCTCGCGCGGCTCCGACTCGACCAGCCCGCACGTCCTGGTCATGACGGCGACGCCGATCCCGCGCACGGTCGCCATGACGGTCTACGGCGACCTGGAAATCTCAGCGCTGCGCGAAATGCCAGTCGGCCGCTCGCCGATCAAGACGACGGTCGTGCCGGTCGCGGAGAAACCCGCGTGGTTCGACCGGGTGTGGCAGCGGGTCAGCGAGGAAGTCGGCAAGGGACACCAGGCCTACGTCGTGTGCCCGCGGATCGGCGACGAACCGCCCTCGGACAAGAGCGACAAACGGCCGCCGCTCGCGGTGCTGGACGTCGCGCCGGATCTCGCCAACGGCGCGTTGAAGGGGTTGAAGATCGCCGCACTGCACGGCCGGATGCCGACCGACGAGAAGGACGCCGTCATGCGGGCGTTCGGCGACGGGAAGATCGACGTATTGGTCGCGACGACCGTGGTCGAGGTCGGCGTGAACGTCCCCAACGCGACGGCGATGGTCATCCTCGACGCCGACCGCTTCGGCGTGAGCCAGCTGCACCAGCTGCGCGGCCGCGTCGGGCGGGGAAGCGTGCCCGGATTGTGCTTGCTGGTCACGGAAACCTTGGACGGCACCTCCACCCGGGAACGGCTGGCGGCCGTCGAGTCCACAACGGACGGTTTCGAACTGTCCCGGTTGGACTTGGAACTGCGCCGGGAAGGCGACATTCTTGGTGCGGCCCAGTCCGGCAAGCGGTCCGGGCTGAAGTTGTTGTCGCTGCTGCGCGACGAGGACGTGATCACGACGGCGCGGGCGCAGGCTCAGGAGATCGTGGAGCGGGATCCGTCGCTGGCCTCGTCCGGCGGGTTGAAGCAGATGGTGGCCGACGTGGTGGACCTGGAACGCGCGGAGTACCTCGAGAAGAGCTGAGCGGCGTTCTGCTTGGCGTGGTGCCCTTGGGAGGCGTGGCCCGGGTGTTTTCCGGCCCACGCCTTTCTTGCTGAGTCGCCGCTGCGGGTTTCCTTGCGGGGTCAGGCGTCGTAGATGTCGTCGTCGGAGTCGTAGCCGTGGTTCCTGCCACTGCCGCTGTGTCCGCCGCCGTAGCTGCCGCCGCCGCTGTAACCGCCGCCGCCGTAGCTGCCGCTGTACCCGCCACCGTGGCTACTGCTGCCGCCGTATCCGCCGCTGTATCCGCCGCCGTGGCTGCTGCTGCCTCCGCCGTAACCACCGCCGCTGTAGCCGCCGCTGCCATAGCTGCCGCTGTACCCGCCACCGTGGCTGCTGTATCCGCCGCTGCCGTAGCTGCCGCTATAGCCGCCGCCGTGGCTGCTGCTGCCCCCGTATCCGCCGCTGTACCCGCCGCCATGGCTGCTGTACCCGCCGCCATGGCTGCCGCTGTAACCGCCGCCGTGGCTGCTGCTGCCGCCGTAACTGCCGCCGCTGTATCCGCCGTGGCTGCTGCCGCCGTATCCGCCGCTGCTGTACCCGCCGCCGCTGTAGCCGCCACTGTGGCTGCTGTAACCGCCGCTGCCGTAGCCACCGCTGTGGCTGCTGGAGCCGCCGCCGTATCCGCCGCCGTACCCGCCGCCGTGGCTGCTGGAACCACCGCTGTATCCGCCGCCGTAACTGCTGGAACCGCCGCCGTAACTGCCGCCGTGTCCGCCGGAGGACCTGCTCGGCTTCGGAGGCACCAGGTTCCAGTCGGCGTCCGGGTTGCCGACGTAGCCGGGATGGTTCGGGTCCCAGTAGACCCGGTTGCCGCGCTTCGGGGTCGGGGCGTCGAACCTGGGTTCCTGGGATCCGCTCGCGGCGGACGCTTTCTTCGGTTCGAGGTGCTTGAAGATGCTGACGTCGGAGTTGTGCGCGAAGTTCTGGTCGGGCGTCTGGTGGATGCCGGTCCGGTTGAAGTGGGTTCCGGCCGACGGGTTGTGGCCCATCACGACATTGCTGTGGCCGCGGACGATGCCGGTGGGATTGCCCAGGTAGTCGTGCGTCTGGTAGCGCCGCTTCGGGTCCATGTACCACTTCGTGTCTTCGCCGCGCTTGCGGAACTTCGGCGGCGGCGAAACCGCGTTCCGCTCGAACAGCGGCCGCATCTTGGAGTGCTGGTGCGACAGGTTCTTGTAGCCGTAGTGCTCGCGCCTGCGCGCCCCGGCCGCGACCGTGGGCGGGCCCTCCTGGTAGACCCGGCCGCCGGGGGAACGCATCCGCCGTTCCCCGTTCGGGCCGGGGCTGGGCGAGCGGGTGCGGCCCCGGCCGCGCTGGGAGCCGCCGGAGCCATGCCCGTCGCCGGAGCCCCGGGGTTTGCTGCAGGAGCCCCCGACAAGGCCGAGCGGGTCGACCGAGACGTGCGGGTTGCTGACGTAGGCGTGCGGGTCCAGTCCGCCGCCGAGCCCGAGCGGGTCCGGGCTGAGGTACCGGGCGAGCACCGGGTCGTAGTACCGGTGGAAGTTGTAGTGCAGCCCGGTTTCCTCGTCGAAATACTGGCCCTGGAACCGCAGCGGCGTCCCCTCGCCGCCGGACTCGTCGACCACGACGCCGAACAGGCTGCTGCGGGCCTGCCAGGCGATTTCGCCGCGGTCGTCGATCAGTTCGGTCGGCGTGCCGGACGGTTCGGCGACGATGGCGAAGAACTGCTCGTCGATCCGGTCCTGGTCGGCGGAACCAGTGCGCCGACGCTGCAGCAGCGGCACGAAAGTGCCCGGTTCGTAGTCCCAGACCGTGGTTTCGGCGGCGCCGGGGCCGGAACGGGTCGCCTCGGCCAGGGTTTCGCCGTCCCACGCGAAGTCGACGCGTTCGAGCGACGTCGTCCCGTCGGCGGCGAAGTGTTCCTTGCGGATCCGGCGGCCCAGCGGGTCGTAGGTGTAGCGCCAGGTCGTGCCGTCCGGGACCTCGACCGCGGCGAGCCGGTTCAGCGGACCCCAGGTGTAGGTCCAGGTCCGCCCGTCCTCGTGCTGGCGGGTGCGCATCCGGCCGGCCTGGTCGTAGGTGTAGCGGGCCCCGCCCGCCTCGGTGATCACCGACGCGGGTCCGGATCGCCTGCCGCGCCGGTCCTCTTCCTCGGGAGCCGGCCAGTCGGCGTCGACGAGCCGTCCGGTCGGGTCGTAGGCGTACTGCTCGTTCCAGCCCTTGGCGCGCACCGAGATCACCCGGCCGCGGACGTCCATGGCGAGCCAGCGCGATCCGGCCGACCCGTCGTCGATCCGGGCGGGCAGGCCGTCGGGCCGGTAGTGGTACTGCCGGTCCTGGCCCAGTTCGCCGGTCGCCGACCGCACCGCCTGCCTGGCGAGCCGTCCCGCCGGGTTCCAGCCGCGGGCGATCGCCGCGCCTTGCCCGAACGTGCGGAGGGTTTCGCGGCCGGCCCGGTCGTACTCGAACCGGGTGGTGCGGCCCGCGGCGCGCATCGCGGCCGGGACGCCAGCTTCGCCGTATTCCCAGGCGCTTTCCGCCCCGGACGGCGTCTGCCGCCGGATCTGGTTGCCCGCGGCGTCGAATTCGGAGCGGACGGTCCGCCCGTTGACCGTTTCGCCGACGATCCGGCTCGCCGCGTCCCTGGTGTACTCGATGCGGGTCGTCCCGTCGTCGAGGGCGATGAGTTCGCCGAGGACGTCGTACTCGAAGCGGGTGCGCAGCGTCCCGGACGGTCCATCGACGATCTCCTCGACGATGTTGCCGCGGACGTCGCGGCGCAGGGTGACGACGTCGCCCGCCTCGTTGCGGATTTCGGTCAGTTGCCCGGCGGCGTTGTAGCCGTAGGACGAGGAAGCCCCGCCGAAATCGGTCTCCCGCGCGAGGTTGCCCGCCAGGTCGTACTCGTAGCGCCAGACCTGGCCCTGCTCGTTGGTCACCGCGATGAGCCGCAGTTCGGTGTCGTAGGCGTATTCGAGCCGGGTGCCGTCCGGCCGGATCTCGGCCGAGACCAGGTCGAAGTGCGTCACTTCGTGCTGGGTGATCGCCGAGGAGGCGTCGGCGTGCAGGCGGTTGTTGCCTTCGCCGTCGTAGCGCCATTCCTCCAGCGACCCGTCCGGACGGCGGTGCCAGGCGAGCGCGCCGTCGACGGTGTAGCCGAATTCCTCGGCCGCGCCGTTCGGATCGACGATGGTGGCGAGCCTGCCGAAGCAGTCGTAGGTGTAGGCAGTCGTCGCGCCGCGGGAGTCGGTGACGGTGATCGGGTTGCCGGAGTCGTCGGACACCACGGTCAGCGTCAAGCCGTTCGGATCGCGGACCGACGCGACGTGCCCCCACTCGTCGTAGGTGTAGTCGGTGGCCCCGCCGCCCGGTTCCACGACGCGGGTCAGATTGCCGCGGTCGTCGTATTCCCACCGGGTTTCGACGCCCGGAGCCTCGACCATGCGGACCGCCTGGCCGAAGTCGTTGCGCTCGATGGTCAGTTCGGTGCCGTCCGGCCGCCGGAGGGCGACCAGGTTGTTCATCTCGTCGTAGCGGTAGGCCCGCTGCCTGCCGAGTTCGTCGGTTTCGCGGACCAGCCGGTCCAGTGCGTCCCATTCGTAGGAGCGCGTCGCACCGGCAGGGTCGACCTCGCGCACGACCCTGCCGGTTTCGTTCAGGTGGTAGGCGCTGCGGCGGCCCAGCGAGTCGACGACGTGGGTGACCCGGTCGCCGTATTCCATGGTGACGGTGAGGCAGTCGCCGGAGCCTTCGGTGCGCACGACCCGGCCCTCGCGGTCGTAGTGGAAGCGGTACCACTCGCCGTTGCGGTCGGTCCACTCGACGATCCGGCCCATGGCGTCGTAGGCGTAGCGGAACGGGAGACCGGATTCGTTCGTGATCTCGGTCAGTTCGCCGTTCGTGTAGCCGTAGCGGACCAGCGGCACCTCGGTGCCGTCCCCGGTGACGGTGGACAGCCCGGTCACGAGGCCGTTTTCGGCGGTGATCCGGATGATCTGGCCGCCGCTGTGCCGGATCGCGGTCGGCGTGCCGTGCTGGTCGCGCTGGAAGTGGATGTGCTCCTCGCCGCGGTCGCTGATCGACCGGATCGGCCGGACCGTGCCGGTGCCGCGTTCGAAGGTCAGCACCCGCTCGCGTTCGCGGTCCTCGATGACGAACCCGCCGCCGGGTTCCTCGGCCAGGTACCGCGCGGGCCCGTGCTCGGCCGCGACCCACTGGTCGCCGGCCGGCCGGGGGAAGACCTGGACGATCCCGTCCGCACCGGCGAACCACACCTGGTCGCGGTGCACCTCGACCCGCTCGTCCAATGTGGACACCCAGGCGGAGCCGAGCCAGCCGCCCGCGCGGAACGACGAGAAGTGCGTGCGCTCGAAGACCATCGGCAGCGAGCTGCGGAAGGTCGCGTCGATCTCGGTCAGCACCATCTGGCCGCTCGCGACGTCGATCGGGTCGCCGGTGGTGCAGATGTTGTCGAGGGTGCGCGAATTCTCGCCCTGTTTGTCCAGCGAGCGGGAGGTGTCGCTGTTGCCCCTTGGCTTGTCCGGCGACGAACTGCCGGAGGCCGACGTGTGGCCGTCCTGCCCGCCGCCCGGATGCTCGCCGCCGTGGTTGCCGCCGCCGTCCGGGCTGCCGCTCTTGGGGGTGTTCCCGGTGTCGCCGTGGTGCCCGCCGCCGCCTTCCGCGCCGGAGGTGTGCGTGCCGTCGTCACCGCCGGGGTGAGACCTGGTGCCGCCCCCGGATTTGACGTTGATGTCCTTGGGAGTGTGCGTCGGGGCCGATTTGCCGCTCTTGAGCCCCTTCAACGCCTTGCCGGCGTCCCCGAACAGCGTCCCGGCCTTCTTCAGCAACGGGATCAGCGCCTTGAGCGCCTTGACGAGCCTCGTCGTGACCTGCGTGATCTTCGAAGCGGTTTTCGCCACCGCCGACACGACCTGCGGCACCACCCAGGCCATCCCGATCCCGGCGGTGAACAGCACCTGCAACGCCCACGAGATCAGGTGCCCCACCAGATCCGCGATGGTGTCCCGCACCAGCGACCGGACGGCCGCCACGATCTCGCCCGCGGTCTTGACCCCGCTGGCCGCGCCCTCGGAACCCTTCTGCGCACTGGCGATCAGCGCCGAGGTGTCGTCCGCTTTCTTCCGGTACGAATCGGCCGCTTCGCCGTGCCAGTCCTGCAGATCCTTTTTGACCAGCTGGGTCAGCTCCGCCGAGACGCCCTCGAGTTCCTTGGCGACATTCGTCCAGGTCTCGGCCTGCGCTTTGATCTCGTCGGCGTTGCCGGTGAGCGCGTCGAGAGCCTCCTTGAGCGGCCCGACGTGCTCCATCAGCCAGCCGACCCCGGCGGCGAAGATCGCGCCGAACGGATCCATCACCGCGGTGAGCACGTCGATCGCGGTCCCGACCGCGCCGATCGCGACGGCCGCCCAGTTCTTGCTCTCGATCGCTTCCTTGAGCCCCGTCGCGTCCTCCAGCAACGGAACCCCGGCCATCGCCGAGGTTTCCTTCACCGGGGCGATCAACGGGTTGGTCATCGGTTGTCCCATTTCCTGGTGCGCACGGGCAGGACGAAAAAGCGGAGCCTGATCCGCCGGTCCGCCGAGATTATCGACTGGGTCCGCGCGGTGCCGCCGCGGAGCCGCCGTGCTGCCTGAACTCCCGGAACCCTTGCCCGAACGCACTTCGCGGCTTCGGCGAGACGGCCGGGGATGGTGTCGCAGGATCCTTTCGCCCGGCGTCAGCCCGAAGCGTCGCGTGGTTCGAGATAGGCGAAAGCTCCGGAAACGAGCGCGGTGATCGCGGTGGCCAGGGTCGGCTCCGGATCCGGCGCGAAGTACGGGGAGTGGCACCCGGGAAGCGCGGCCAGCTTGTCGGATGTGGACCCGGGGGCGCCGCGCCATCGTTCCGCGCCGGTCGCGCCCACGAACCAGTAGACAGTCGAAACGCCCGCGGAGGGACGCGGATTCCGTGCGAATGAGGAGAAATGCCCGAAATCTTCTCCGGAAGTCGCGGGGAGCACGGACAAGACCCGTCGATCGCCGAGCATCGAGCGGTGCAAGCGACGGACCCGCAGGGCGGCTGCGGGATCGTTGAGGAGAGCAGGTCCACGACGGACCACTGTGCACTCGGCGGAAAGAGAGCCGTCGTGCTTTCCGCATGCCGTGTGCACGAGCTCTCGGACCCGGTTGACGCAGCGGTCGACCTCCGCCGCGGAACGCGCGCGGACGCTGAGCTTGAGCTCGGCTTCGGCGGGGATGACGTTGGCGGATTCGCCTGCGAGCACGGCACCGACGGAAACAAGGGGCGCATTCGGTTCCGTGCCGAGACTTCGCGCGGCCTCGACCAGCAGGACGAGCCGTGCCGCGGCGGAAAGAACGTCGTTCGCCAAAGAACGGCTGCCGCCGTGGCCTCCCGGGCCGCGGATGGTGATCCGCAATTCCGCGACGGCAGCCATCACCTCGGTGCCGCTGTGGGCGACAGTGCCGCAGGGCAACGGCCCGACGTGCTGGGCCAGCAGGACATCCGGAGTGCCCAGACGGCGGTAGAGGCCGTCGTCGAGCATCGCCCGCGCTCCGCTCAGCGTCTCCTCGGCCGGTTGGCCGATCACCAGCAGGGAACCTTGCCAGCGTTCTTTCGCTCCGGCGAGCAACGCCGCGCTTCCCGCAGCGGCGGCCAGGTGCGCGTCGTGCCCGCACGCGTGCATCCGGGACCGATGAGGCGGGCACGCGTAGCTCAGCCCAGTTCGCTCTTCGATCGGCAGCCCGTCGAGCTCGGCCCGGAACCCGACCATCGGCCCCGGCCCGTTGCGCAGCAGCCCGGCGACTCCGTGGCCGCCGAGCCCCGTTGTCACGGCGAATCCGCAGTCGTGCAGACGGCGAGCGAAACGCGCGGCAGTGATCTCCTCTTCCCCGGAGAGTTCCGGGTCGCGGTGAAGCTCCTTGTAGAACGCGACCGCCGACCGCACCGCGCCGCTCAATCCGGTCAGCACGGCACGCGCTGCCCGCCCCTGCCTCAGGAAAGCCAGGTCGGTGTGCGTTGTTTCGGCGCTCATCCGGCGACCGGAGGCGACCAGAGCGCTTGCAACGCGGCCTCTTTCCACTGGAGATCCTGCGCTGGTTCCCACTCGTCGCCGCGCCGGGCCTCTGGCGCCGCCGCGGGCGATCCGCTCAGGAGAAATTCGCCTACCGTCGGCTCTTTGATCGGATCCAGCTGGAGAGCTTGGGCCGCGACAACGCTGTCCCCGCTCCCGAGAGCGCACGGCGAGAGCCTCATCGCGGTGGCCACCAAGTACATCGTCTGGTAGAGCACGCCGACGTGCTTCAGGGTCAGTGCATAGGCCATCGACTCGTACTTCCAGGTGACGCGCCCGAATCGGGCGGCGATCGTGAACAGGACGTCGGGGTCGGCTTGGCCCCCGGTCGCGGATCTCGCGACGTGCAGCAGCGCCGAGCGGTCGTCCGGGTCCGCGTCGATCGGCCGGAGCACGTGTTCCGCGGCGTCGTAGTGGTAGCTGCCCGGATCGAGGCCGCGGCAACGCGCCACGGTGAGGTAGATCTCGAGTTCGTACGTCGCCCCGCCCGAAGGGAAAGGGCGGTCCGACCGGGCGTAGCCGAGTCCCGGGCCGGTCGGTTCCGGCTGGCGGCTCCGGATCCGTGCGACCCGGTAAAGGAACTCGCCGATCTCGTCGGCGCTCAGCGGCACCGGGGCCTTTCCTCGGACGGAGGTGCGGGCTTCCATCGCCACTGCGAGAGTGGGGTCCTCCCGCGCCATCGCTTCCCAGGTCGGTCGCGCGAGCGGGATGCGCTCGCCCGGCAGCGGGGATTTGCTGGCGGGTAACGGGGTGCGGCCGAGACTGCCGCGGAAGGTGCCGCCGACGTGGTCCGGCGTGCACCCGCCTCGGCTTCGAGCGTGGAAGTACCGGTCGTGGACCTCCCACCGGGGTCCGGGCGGAGTGGCGAGCACGGCGTCCGGGGAAAGGAATCCCGCTTCGTGCAGGACGCCCAGCACAGTCTCCACGAGTTCCGGGGAAAGGAGATCCGAGACCAGATCGCCGGCGGTTCGCCCGGTCGAGAGCAACCCGACCAGCTGAATCAGACGATGGTCGTGGAGCACTACGCGCCAAGGGCTCCGGGAGGACTCGACGAGCCATTCCCCGTCCTCCACTCTCAGCAATACTTCCGGCGACAACCGTGCTTTTCCCGCGAACGCGGCGCCTCCGGCCGGCGCGTCGGCCGGGCCCACCCGCGTGAGCAGCCGGTTCCCGTTGACGAGGAACGTCTTTCGAAAGGACATGAACTGCCTCCGGATCAGAGGAACATCGGCTGGGGGTTCAGGCGTCGTTCGGGGGTCCGGGCGTCGAGCCACCCCAGCTTGACCGGAACGTCGTACAACCGTCCCGGCGCGAATCTCGGCCAGAAGTGCCGGAGACCCGGCACCACGACCCGGGCGACCGGTACGCCGACATCGAGCCGGGTCTGGTCGAGTACGAGCATCTCGAGTCCCTGTTTCTCCACCACACGCTGCGCGCGCCGCACTTGGTCGAGCACGTCGCTGCTCCCGGGCGCGGGAAATTCCGCTGCGGTGCGCGCCGGGCCGGGTGCGGGGACCAGGTGGGATTCGGTGCGCAGCGTGGCCGACCGAAGCCACTCCTCCTGGAGCGGATCTCCGACGGGCCTGCTGCCGCCGGGCCGGATAGGGGCCGCCGCGTGGAGGAATTGGTTCGATTCCGACATCGCTCGTTCCAGCGCGGTGCGAATGTCGAAATGAGCGCCGAATCCCATCGCGATTTCGGACCGGCTGTCGCCGCGCCACGAGACCGCGGCCATTACCGGCACTTCGAGGTCGTTGGTGAGGTCGAGAACAGCTACGCGTCGTCCCCGCGCCTCGTGGACTGCTCGCCAGCGGCTGAACCCGGGTTCTTGAAAGCTGTCGAGGTCGACGGCGGGCCGGCGGACGCGGTTGTACCACCACACGGCTACGGCGTCTCGCTCGACCAGTTCGAAGAATCCTCGGAGCACGGCATCCGCCAAAGTGGCCCCGGCCGCGCAGCCGTTGGAGTTCGCGTGGCCGCGGTAGAGACGACCGCCGTCGTAGCCGTAGTAAAGGATGGAAGTGGGGAGGTATCGGCGGCAGCCCCTGGTCATCGACCAGACCGGCGTCCACTCCAGCCTGGCGAGGGGGTCCAGCGGTTCGTCGACCGCCTGCGAGCGGATTCCCCGGGCGTTGTGCTCGGCGCGGCGGACGATTTGCCGCTCGCTGTACAAATGGACGTCGTTGGGGTCGATCGCTTGTTCGTCGAGTTCCTCGAACGAGGCCATGACCCGAGGTTCGTCCCCGTGGAACATCCCGGAGTAGCGTTCGATCGCTTCCCCCAAAGCGCTTGCTTTGGCTTCCCCGCGGGTCCTTCCCTTGCCGGTGCTGATGCTCCGCAATGCGGTCTGCAGGTCGGCCCGCGAACTCATCGGCATCGCGAAGTTCTGGTCCGCGAGGTACACCTGCGCGCCGTCCTCGGCGACAACTCGTTCCAGCCGGTTGACGATCCCGGTGACCGGGCTGACCAAATGCTTATTGCGGGCGACGAATTCCTCCGGAGACTCCGCCGGGTTCGCGGCCTCCGAGGCCGAAGACAGCCGTACCGGCCGAGCCGCCCGGCGAGTCTGGCGGGAGGGCGTGCCGCAGACCGGGCACTGCGGGCGGGGTTCCAGCCGATGGCGGCGGACCCGCAAGTCCAGGGTGTCGAGTGTGCGCACTTCGATCGCCTGCTCCGGAGGAGACTCCGCCGGGCCGTTTCCGATCCCCGCGATCCAGCGGGCCACTTCGATCGCCGCGAGCCGGAAGCCGATTTCGGCAGCTGCCGGGAGCCAGGCCGTCGCGCCCAGCGAGGAGTCTCCGGGGACGCCGTTCGCCCGCAAGTACGAAGCCACCGGATCTTTGCGGGAGAGCCGGCTCGTCAGGCACGCGTGGCAGGCGCTGGAACCAGGCGAGTACCGCGGGCCCAGCCACAGCGTCGTCCCGATCGGCCGGCACAGGAACCAAGGCCGCTTGTCTCGCACTGCTTCGGCGTTGAACTCGCCGACCTCAGGCCGCAGGTAGTCGTCGGTGAGCAGGACCGTCAGCGCCGCGTCGGAGGTGGTGATCCGCAGTCCGAGGCGTTCCGCGGCGGAGACGAATTGCCGCGCGTCGATTTCGCCCGCCGCGCGGACCTCGACGGGGTTCGCCAGCAAGGTTTCGGCCACCGTCGCGGCGGAGAGCCCGGCGCTTTCCCAATACCCGGCAGCGAAACTGTCCTCGTCAAGGTCGGCTTCGACGAGGAATCCGGCCTTGACGAGCTTGTCGAGCGCATCGAGGACGGGTTGTTCGCCGAAATCGCCAGACAAGCGATCCAGCACGTCGGCCTTGGCCCGCCCCGTTCCGACTTCATCGGCGAGGCGAGCAGCCAGCTGTCCCGTCAGACGCACTACCGGAGCGGCTTCGGCGTGCAAATACACGGCGTCGCCCTCGACGACCGACGGCCGGCAATTCGCCCTGAACCTGAGGACGGGTTCAGTCATGATCATTCCCTTCGCCCCTGACGACCGCGGTCGCGAACAAAGCTGCGCGATGCGGTCTCATCGCTGTGGCTGCGAGATACGGTGCCGCTACCTGCTGCCAGTCGTGTCCGGCTCCCGGCTCGGCTCCGATCGCGGCCACAGTTTCGAGATAGCCCTCCGCGTAGGCGCGGTTGACTGTTCGGAGTTGATGACTGGCGGGTCCTGCTCCGGCCAGCGAGGGCGCGGCGGCGAACACGTCGTCGAGCAGGCGTTGTGCCGCCTCGGGTCCGTCGTCGCGTTTGACGCGGGCGATCGAGAACGGGAGCAGCCGCTTGATCCGGAACCACAGGCTCGTCGCCGTCAGCCCAGGGTGCAGCGCGGGCAACAGACCTTCCGCCCACACTGCCCACCCCTCGGCGCCGAGGCGGTCCTTGAGCACCGGAGCGACAGGACGCAGTGCCGGGTCGGCGGCACAATGGTGGAAGCTGTGCCCGGGGACCGTTTCGTGCGCGATCGCCAGCACCCTGGCCAGCGTTTCGCTGGGGTCGGGCGAGTCTGCCGGAGCCAGAACCAGCGGTCCGCAAAAGAGTTCTCCGCCGCCGCTGCCCGGCCGAAAGAACGCGTGCGGGCCAAGGCGCGCTGCCGCTGAACCACTGCGCCGGATCACCGGTGCCGTGAATTCCATTGTGGACACTGCGCTGCCGAAGCAGCCCACGAGGTCTTCTACGATCGCTTCGACGCTCGTCGCGCACCACCTGGCGTCGAGAGCGGAAGGCAGCTCTTGCCGGACGCTGGACTCGTATTCCCGGGCGGCGGCCAGCAAAGCTCGCTCTGCCGTCTCCGGGGAAACCAGCGACGCTGCCTCGGCTGCGTGCTCGCGGTTCGCAGGTCGTGCCGAGCATGGTTGCGCGTTGTCCAGGGCGGCGGAGAACGAGGTGAGACGGTTTGTCTTGAGCAGGTGCCTCAACTCTGCCGAATGGCTCAGATGCTCGCGTTCGGATACCGGGTCGAAAGAAGCAGCAGCGTGGAGATCACGGAGGATCCGGTCGACCGTGTGCGCGCT
Source organism: Amycolatopsis sp. NPDC054798 (assembly GCF_053611505.1). Classification (NCBI taxonomy): domain Bacteria; kingdom Bacillati; phylum Actinomycetota; class Actinomycetes; order Pseudonocardiales; family Pseudonocardiaceae; genus Amycolatopsis; species Amycolatopsis sp. NPDC054798. The sequence goes on from NZ_JBSHAM010000026.1 coordinate 37,575, forward strand.
CAGTCCGTCGTCGGCCTCCTCCAGGTAGACACAGGCTTGAAGCACAGTTTGAGCGAAGACGCGCGGCGAACTCCGCACTTGGGTTGTCCAACGTTGTTGCCTGGCGCACCAGTCGGAGAGCTGTCCGAGCACGGCCCGGTCGCGCGAGGAGAGGACGGGCCTGACCGCCAAGTGGGCAATGCCGCCGATAAGAGGTTGGAGCGCAATGCTTCCGTCGTCGCGGGACCAGCCTTGCGTCGCGCGCTCGTCCGGTTCGGCTCCTTCAAACCACGCCTCGAACGGGCGGAAGCGCATGAGCCAGTCCAGGCACTGCTGTGCGAGGACGAGCACCTGGGGATGCACGATCAGGTCGGGCACAGCGCTTCAACCCTCCTCGCGAAGAAAACGGTGAGCACGCATCGGCACAGCCAATAGCCGCAGATGCCGGTGAAGAAGAAGCCGATCTGGTCGAACGCGTACCCGAGGACGCCGAGAGGCAGTTGGACGAGGACGATGGCCGTCAGGTTCGCGGCCATCTCGTGCCGCGTTCCTTTCGCGACCCGCAGGCGGGCGGTCCAGAACAGCGTCAGTCCTGCGATCGGGCAAGCGAGGGCGATCCAGCGGATCCCGGCAGCCGCGGGGCCCGCGGAGGGAAGATCGCCGAGAAAGAGTTCGGAGAGCGGCTTCGAGGCCGCGAAGACCAGTGCCGCGAGCAGCAGTCCGGCGAGCGCCAAGACGCGGAGTGTCGAGGCACGCGCCGCGGCGACCGCGGACAGTCCGCCGTTTCCGGAAAGGCGGCCGAGCGTGACCATGGCCGCGACAGAGAAACCGGTCAACAGAGTGAACACGATGTTGTGCACCTCGAGCGTCACGCGGACAGCGGCGAGTTCGGCGGTGCCGAGCCGGGCGACCAGCGCGACCAGGACCAGGCTGACCACGTAGTCGAGCAGGGCCGAAAGCGCCGGCGGCCAGGACAGCCGCGCGATCGCCCCCGCGGTGCGGGAGGTGCGGGCGGTGGCCGGCCGGGTCGCTCGCAGCCCGGGCAGCCATTTCCTCGACAAGACGTACGCGACGGCCAAACCGGCGCTGGTAGCGATCAGCGTGGAGATCCCGTCGCCGAGCACGCCGAGCCGAGGAGCCGGGCCGACGCCGAAAACGAGCACCCAGTCGAGCGCGAGGTTCAACCCGGCCGTCGTCGTGGCCGCTGCCAGCCCAAGCGACGTCCGGCGGCGAGCCGCGGCGGCCGACGTGATGATCCCGGTCAGCAGAAGCGGAACGAGCGTGACCGCCCGCAAAACGAGGTAGCCGTACGCCTCGCCGGCGGCTTCCGCGGAACCTGTCGTCAAGGTCAGCAGCCCGTGACCGCCGGCGATGAGCGCTGCGCTGACCGCGAGGGCGACGACTGCGCTCGCCCGGGCCGTCACCCTCGTCAGCGTGGCCGCTTCCGCGTCGTCGCCCGCGCCCACCGCGCGGTTGCAGAGGATCCGGAACCCCACCAGGCCCGCTCCGAGGACGTTGGCGGCGACGTCGACGATCGCTCCGCCCGCGGCCACCGAGGTGACCCCGGCTTCGCTGTAGTGGCTGATCACGGCCAAATCGATCGCGCTGGACAGCATCGCGGTGATCCCGCTGAGGACCACTGGGATCGCCAGCCGGACGACCGACCGCACGCTCGTTTCGGCGCCGGTCATCGTCACGAGAAGCTGATCGAGTACACGATCTGGTCCTTCGCCGGGTCACGCTCGAGGAACCGCAGCCCGCGGGTGTCCGAGGACGCCGGGCTGATGTGCGCTTGCTTGTTCCGCGAAGTCGCGGCCAGCAGCAAATAGCCCGCGACGTGGCCGGCGTCGACATACAGGTGGCGCATCGCCCGTTCGTGGCGGTATCGCCACTGGTAGCGGTCGAAATCGGCGACGAGGACGATCGTCGCCGCCGCGGTGCGCGGCGCCGGTTGCCCGACCAGGATGCGCTGCATCTCCTCGCGCAGCGCATCGGTGTCCTCGTGGGCGCGCATCGTGACGAGCGCGTGGTCGCCGAGCAGGTACCGGTGCAGACCGGAAGGCACCCCCTCGACGTCGTAGGCGACGACGTAGACGTCCAGCGCGCAGCCGAGGCTGTTCAGCAAACGGAGGGGTTCCTCCTCGTATTCGGAGGCGTACCGCACCGATCGCCGGAGCAGGTCTGTCCCGGTGTCGAGAACCTCTCCGAGTTCGCTCAGCTTGAGCGTCCGGAGTCCCGGGCGCGGACCGGTTCGCCGGCTCACCAGCACATCGCCGACGGATCGCGTTCCCTTCGCGGACGCCGCGGGGAGCGGAATGCGGTCGCCGTCCGGCAGCCGGGGAGCGGGCGGGGCCGATTCCTCGAGGTAGTTCTTCAGCGTTTCGCGCCGGGTCGTGCCGTCCGGGTCGTCGCGGTCGGCGACGCGAACGCGTTTGGACGCGAGATAGTACGGGGCCGCCCAGCTCCAGTTGCGTTCCAACCAGTGCTGGATCCGGCTGTCCGGCGGTGTTTCGGCGCTCAGAGCTTCGTTCAGGACGTCCTCGTTGCCGCCGCCGTAGATGTAGTCGAGCACGGCGGTGCGGGAAAGCCGCAGGCGTTTTCCCCGCGCGGGTTGGACCAGTTCGACGGGTACGGTCCGGTCGTAGTCGCGCGCGCGAGGCGGAACCCCGCGGACGATCGTCAGGTCAGCTGGCACGGCTTACCGCTCCTTCCGCGGCGGGGGCGGCGACGCCGTCGCCCAGTGCGATCGAATACAAGACGCCTTCTTCGAATTCGTTGAGGCCCAAGACGTGTTCGACGTAGGTGTCGTCGATGCCGTGCTGGCCGTACAGCTCGAGCCCGAGCGAACGGGCGACCAGTTCAGTGGTCGCGAGCAGGTGCCCGACGTCCATGAAGAGCGTCCGGAACGTACGGGGTTCGCGGTACCGGTACATGTTTCGCTCGAACTGGCTTGTGATCACGATGACCGCGCCGACGGGGAAGCCGGCCCGAAACGCGCCGTAGAGTGCCGCGGCCGCCTCGTCTGAGTCCAGGCCCGCCGTCTTGGCGAGGACATTGCTTCCGCACGAGAAGTGGTACCAGCCCGCGTCGAGGCCGGGAACGTCGAAGACGCAGACGTAGCCTTCGGAGGGGTGCCGGGAGCCGCCGGAAGGACTGGTCCGCCTGATCGGCGGCGCGTAGCGGTCGTTGCCACGAACGGTCATCGTGACGCCGAAGACCGCCGCGAGGACGTTGAGAAGTGCTGCCCGGTCAAGCTGCCGCGCGGCCACCGGGCCGCGGACGGAGGCTTCGAAATCGGCATCGAGACCGGCCAGCGCGGTGAGCGTGGCCGGTCCGCGGATCGTCCGGCATCCGGCCGAAGGAGGCTTGAACCGCATCAGGTCCGGTTGCTCCGCCCGGTACTCCCGCATGATCTCGAGGTCCTTCTTCCACCCCACCGTGCTGTAGTCGAAGAAGTCGTAATCGAAGGTCATGAGGTGGTGGTCCGCGGCTTCGATCCAGCCGCGGTCGCGCCACCGCGTCAGGAGCTCTTCCGCCCATCCGCAGGCCGCGCCGGCTTCGACGAGCGCGTCCTGGCCGACCAGACCGCGGAGCTGTTCTTCGAGACGGTGCTTGTCGGCGCCGCTGCGGTGATGGATCAGGTTCACCAGCTCGCCGCCGGTGACCGGGTTCGTCGCCAGCAAGCACATGGCGGCTCCGTGCTTGCCGAGGACGAGTTTCTTCTTGCGGAGCAGGTGAACGGCCGCCCAGTGCGCGTCGCCCATCGCTCCCGGCGGGGTCAGTCGCAGAAGAGGGTTGATCCGCCAGCTGCTTTCGAGCAGGTCAGGGTCAGTCATGGGATGTCCAGTCGCCGAGATCGTTCGCGGAAGGTGCTTTCGCTGCCCGGATGACCGGTGGCGCCGGCGGTCCCGCCGGCGCCACCGGCGGACTCATCCGGTCAGTAGCTCATCTGGCCCGAGTACTGGATCAGGGCGGCGGGCAGTTCCTCGGCTTCCACCACGGTGAAAGCGTCGATGCTCGGCGCCGCGTTCTCCAGCGCTTCCTTTTCGATGTCGATCTCCTCGTTCATATGTTTCCCCTCTTGTTTTTTGCCATTCGGATGTCGGCCGACGAGTTCCGATTGTTTCCGGGGTTATTTCCCCGGGATTCCGGACTGATTTTCCGGAACAAGGACGATCTTGTCGGGAAAGCGGGCCGCCGGGAAGGGGGAGCGGCTGGCAGCAAAGTGTCTGGCACCTTCATGCCGGGCTCCGAGGGGTCCGCGATCGGAGGAGGACCGTCTTGCCGACCCTTCGCGCCAGGGGTGCCCGTCGCCTGGGAAAGCGCCGTGAGCTGGGTACTTGTCGAGCTTGGCGACGGCCTGCGGGCGTGCTAGCGTACTCTGAGTGCACGTATGGTGATGCCGTGTGGCGACGCATGGCGTGCACAGCACTGAGGATTCCGAGGGGGGATCGTGCTGAGGCAACTCGGGCTGGACGCCGTGTCCGAGCGTATCTATCGCTCCATGGTCGAAAACCGCGACTGGGGCATGAACGAGCTGAGCGGAAACCTCGAATTGCCTCGTGCGGACGTCGCGGTCGCGATCGGCAAGCTTGAGCGGCTCGACCTCGTCCGCAGGTCGAAAGAAACACCGGGTTCGCTCCGCATCGTCGATCCGGAGATCGGATTGCATTCGCTTTTGCGGTCGCAGCAGGAGCTCCTGCTGAAAAAGCAGGAGGAGTTCCTCGCGACGCAGGCGGCGGTGGCCGGGCTGCTGGCGGACCTGCCTCCGACCGGGCACCGGGCCGAGGTCGAGCAGCTGACCGGGCTGGACGAAGTGCACCATCGGCTCGCCATCGTGGCCCGGGAGTCAGAGGAAGAGTGCCTTTCCCTCATTCCGGGCAGGATGGGAACTCCGGCGGCGATCGTGGCGGGAGCGGAACTGTGCCAGGAGGCGCTGGCCAGGGGCACGAAGGTGCGCAGCATCTACATCGACAGCGCACGCAACGACCAGCCGACCGCCGCGCACGCGGCCGAACTGACGGAAATCGGAGCCGAACTCCGCACGGCTCCGGTGGTGCCGGTCCGGATGGTCGTCGGCGATCGTCGTGCCGCGCTCGTCTCGTCCAACCCTGAGCTGTCGTGGTCCAGCGCGGTGTATCTCAGCGGCGCGGCTGTGGTGTCCGCGCTCATTGCGTTTTTCGAGCAGCTGTGGTCGGGAGCAGTGCCGTTCTGCGCCCGGCTTCCCGTCGACAGCCGCGGGCTGAGCGGTCAGGAACGGGAAATGCTCAAGCTGCTCGCGCGCGGAACGACCGATGACGCCGTGGCGAAACGCCTCGGCGTGTCCCTGCGCACTGTGCGCCGGATGATGGCGGACCTGATGGACCGTCTGGGCGCGCGCAGCCGCTTCGAGGCCGGTCTTCGAGTCGCCGAACTGGGCTGGCTCGACTAAACGCCGCGGCGGCGAACCCGTGGAGTCGTGTCCGCGAAAGCGCGGCTGGCCACCACTATGCCGTCCTGGCACCGCGGGTGGTGCCGGAACAGCGCCCCGGCAGCCGGTGTCTCCGGCCGCCGGGGCGCGGGGTCAGTTCCGGCGCAGCCAGAAGGTGAGACCGAGGCTGGGTTCGTTGTGCGGTTTCGCGTCCCAGCCCGGTTCGCCGGTCTCGAACACGGTGGCCAAGACCTCCTCGGCTACGAGGTCTCGGTGTTCGGCGAGAGCTTCGCCGGTCTCGTCATCGGAGGTCAGATACCGCAGTTCGATCCGGTCGGAGATGTCCAGACCACTGGACTTCCTGGCATCCTGGATGAGCCGGATCGCGTCCCGGGCCAGCCCCGCGCGGCGAAGTTCCGGCGTCAAAGACAAGTCGAGCGCGAGTGTCGCTCCCGCTTCGGCGACCGCAGCCCAGCCCTCTCGCGGAGTTTCGGTCACGATGACCTCTTCCGGCGACAGCGACACGGTTTCCCCGTCGACGATCACGGTCGCAGTGCCTTGGGCGAGGGCGTCCCGCAACGCAGTCGCGTCGGCGGCGGCGATCGCCTTGGCGACTGCCTGGACGCCTTTGCCGAAACGCTTGCCGAGCGGCCGGAAGTTGGCTTTCGCGGTGATGTCGACCAGCGGCCCGCCTGCCTCGGTAACGCTGAGCACGGCCCCGACATTCAGCTCGGCAGCGATCTCGGAAAGCAGTTCGGGGCTCAGCTCGCCGAACCCCTGCGCCGACGCGAGAGCGCGGGACAGCGGCTGCCGGATCTTCATCCCGGATTCGGCCCGTGCGGTCCGGCCGAGTTCCACCAAACGCCGCGCCAGGGCCATTTGCTCGCTCAGCCCGGCGTCGATGAGGTTTTCGTCGGCCGTCGGGTAGGCGGCCAGATGCACCGACAGCGGTGCGGCGGGCTCCGCGGGCACCACCAGGTCCTGCCACACGCGTTCGGTGATGAACGGCGTGATCGGTGCGAGCAGCTGGGTCAACGTCCGCACGGCTTCGTGGAGCGTCGCCAGCGCCGCGGGGTCTCCGCGCCAGAAGCGGCGGCGGCTGCGTCGTACGTACCAATTGGACAGGTCGTCGACGAAGGACGCCAGCAGCTTGCCGGCTTCCTGCAAGTCGAACGCTTCCATCGCCGCGTCGGTCCGCCGGACGAGGTCGTGCAGTTCCGAGAGCAGCCAGCGGTCGAGCACGGGCCGTTCGGCAGGAGCCGGGTCAGCGGCGGAAGGAGCCCAATTCGCGGTGCGGCCGTAGAGGGCTTGGAACGCGACTGTGTTCCAGTACGTCAACAGAGTCTTCCGGACAGCTTCCTGCAGCGTGTTGTCGCCGACCCGGCGATTCGCCCACGGCGAGCCCACTGCCGCCATGAACCAGCGCACCGCGTCCGCGCCGTGCCGTTCGAGCAACGGGATCGGCTCGAGGATGTTGCCGAGATGCTTGGACATCTTGCGGCCGTCTTCCGCGACGATGTGCCCGAGACACACGACGTTCTCGTACGAGGAACGGTCGAACACCAGCGTGCCGACCGACATCAGCGTGTAGAACCAGCCCCGGGTCTGGTCGATGGCCTCGCAGATGAACTGCGCCGGATAGCTGCGCTCGAACAGGTCTTTGTTCTGGTGGGGGTAGCCGAACTGCGCGAACGGCATCGACCCGGAGTCGTACCACGCGTCGATGACCTCCGGCACCCGCTTGGCAGTGTTGCCGCAGTGGCACGGGAAAACGACTTCGTCGATGTAAGGCCGGTGCGGGTCGAGACCGGACAGATCGCGACCGGCGTGCTCGCCGAGTTCGGCCAGCGAGCCGACGCACGTCAGATGGTTTTCCTCGCAGCGCCAGATGGGCAGCGGGGTGCCCCAGTACCGCGACCGGGAGAGCGCCCAGTCGACGTTGTTGTTCAGCCAGTCGCCGTAACGGCCGTGTTTGATCGTCTCCGGATGCCAGGCGGTGCGTTCGTTCTCGCGAAGCATTTTGTCCCGCACCGCGGTGGTGCGCACGTACCACGAAGGCTGGGCGTAGTAGATCAACGCTGTGTGGCAGCGCCAGCAATGCGGGTAGCTGTGCTCGTAGGGTTGTTCCCGGAACAACAGCTCGCGGTTGCGCAGGTCGTCGACGAGCGTCTTGTCCGCCGTTTTGAAGAACATCCCGCCGACCAGCGGCACTTCGGAATCGAAGGTGCCGTCCGGACGGACCGGGTTGACCATGGGCAGTCCGTAGGCGCGGCAACTGGCGAGGTCGTCGGCGCCGAAAGCGGGGGACTGGTGCACCAGGCCGGTGCCGCTCTGTGTCGTGACGTAGTCGGCGAGGATGACGATGTGCGCGTCCGGCACGTCGACCAGGTCGAACGGGCGACGGTAGGTCCAGCGTTCGAGCTCCCGGCCGAGGAAGGTCTCGCCGGTGCGCGTCCATCCTTCGCCCAGCGCCGGTTCGACGAGTTCGTCGGCGACGACAAGGCGTTCGTTTCCGTCGCTGACGACGGCATAGGTGACGTCGGGGTGCACCGCGACCGCGGTGTTCGACACCAGCGTCCACGGGGTCGTCGTCCAGATCAGCAGCGAGGCGGTGCCGGCGAGCGGTCCGGACGTCAGCGGGAAGCGCACGTAGACCGACGGGTCGGTGTCCAGCTCGTAGCCCTGCGCCAATTCGTGGTCCGACAGCGCGGTCTGGTCCCGGGGACACCACGGTGCGACCCGGAAGTCCTCGACCAGCAGGCCTTTGTCGAAGATCTGCTTGAGCGACCACCACACGGATTCGACGTACTCGGGATCCATGGTGCGATAAGCGGAATCCAGGTCCACCCAGTAGCCCATGCGCTCGGTCAGCTCGGCGAACGCGTCGGTGTGCCGGGTGACCGACTCCCGGCAGCGGGCGGTGAACTCGGCGATCCCGTACTTCTCGATGTCGGGTTTGCCGGTCAGGCCCAGCTCTTTCTCGACAGCCAGTTCGACGGGCAGGCCGTGGCAGTCCCATCCCGCTTTGCGGGCTACGTGGAAGCCCTTCATCGTTTTGTAGCGCGGGAAAACGTCTTTGAAGACCCGGCTTTCGATGTGGTGCGTCCCGGGCATGCCGTTAGCGGTCGGCGGTCCCTCGTAGAAGATCCAGTCCGGGCGGCCCTCGCGCTCGGACAGACTGCGCGCGAAGACGTTGTTGTCCCGCCAGAAGTCGAGCACCTCGTGATCGAGGGCAGGCAAGTCGACCTGCGCGGGCACCGGGTTGTACATCAGCTGTCCTCCGTCGGGTTTCACCTCAACGGAGGGACGAGGCTGTGCCCCGCGGTACCACCCTCCTTGGCCAGCGGCACGCCGCGGACCCGCTCATTGTGTGCTGTCGGTTCTACTGGGCCGGAGGCTGTTCTTCCGACGGCTCAGGGGTGATTTCCCGCCGCGCACGCTCCCGGGCTCCCACCGCCCCCAGGTCGCTGCCAGCTGCGTTCGCCGATACTTGTCCCCGTCAACGCCTTGCGCGGCCCATGATACCGCAGCGCGGCTTGCCCGAGCGGAATGCCCGATCATCGTGATTCGACGCTGGATCCGCGGCGAGTTCGAGGTGTCTTGGCGGTCTGATTTCGTCTTCTTGTCCGAGATCCGCCTGAGTTCTGTAACCTGGACAGGAAACAGATTGGCGGTCGTCGCGGCGAAAGAGGCGTGGGCGGGCCTGCGTGTCCTTTAGTCCCTGAGGTCGTTGCGGGAAGCCCCGTCCGGATAGACCCCGCGGTCGTTCGTGCGTGCTGAGTTGTTCTGTCGCCCAGCATGATTGCTGTCTCCTGCCGTGCTGGGGGGCGTATCGCGGAGTCCGGCTGTTCGCTTGTCGGGAATTCGCCTTGCCCGCCGCCTGCGTGAGTCTGTGCTGGGGGGCGTATCGCGGAGTCCGGCTGCTCGCCCGTCAGGAATTCGCCTTGTCGGCCATCTGTGCCAGTCTGGTTGCGGTTCGCTGATTGTCAGGTGCGGTCCTCGTCAGCTGGTCGTTCGCCCGGCTGACGGACTGCCGCGATTTCTTCCGTCACGCCACGCTTCGCCCGTGCAGTCAGCGGGCTGACTCGACCTGAGTCCCGTCGCCTTCCGGAGGCACCCGTCGCCGCAACGCCCCCGCCCGTGCCGCCGCAGCCGCCGCCTCCGCCACGACCTCCGCCGTCTCCTCCGACACCGGCTCCCGCGACACGAACAACCGATAGAACACCGGCCCGCACACCGTCCGCGTCACCTCATCCGGATCGGTGCCGGCCGGGACCTCTCCGCGCGCGACCGCCCGCTCCACGATCACCGCCGCCCGGGCGTGCCGGTCCTGATAGAACTCCCGCAGCGCCTCGGCCGCCTGTTCCGAATGGAAGGCCGCCAGCACCGCGGCTGTCGGCAGCTCGCGTTGCCCCGGAGAAGTCAACGCCTCCACCACGTCCGACGCCAGTTGCCTCAAATCGGCAACAAGCGAACCGGTGTCCGCCGGGCTCCACGGTTCGGCTGTGCCGAACCTCAACGCGGCCGCGACCAGTCCTTCGCGCGATTCCCATCGCCGATAGACCGTCGTCTTGTGCACGCCGGATCGCTCGGCGACGGCCTCGACCGTCAGGTCGGCGAACCCGACCTCCGCGAGGAGATCGAGCGTCGCCCGCAAAACGGCGACGCGCGTGCGTTCCGTGCGCCCGCCCGGCCGGCTGGTCCCTGGTGACTCGGTTGCCAATTGCTACCCCTGTTGCATTAGTGTCCTCAGTATGACACCGCTGAGCACCCGTTCGCCGCTGGATGGCGACGTCTCCTCGATCACCGGTCTGATCGGCGACGCGCGCATCGTCGCTATCGGCGAGAACAACCACCACATCCGCGAGTTCGGCGAACTTCGCGCCCGGTTGCTCCGCAGTCTTGTCGAGGACCACGGGTTCACGGTGGTCGGCTTCGAATCCGGGTTCGCCGAGGGCGAGTTGGTGCAGCAGTGGCTGAGCGGCGGTCCCGGCACCGTCGCCGATGCGGGGCGAGACGGGTTCACCTTTTCCCTCGGCGACTCGGCCGAGGTGCACGAAATGCTGACCTGGATGCGCAAGCACGGCGGAGTCCGCTTCGCCGGACTCGACTTGCCCAGCTCGGCCGGTTCGCCGCAGCCGGCGTTGCGGGTCGTCCGCAGCTTCGTGGAAGAAGCCGACCCGGAGGTTCTTCCGCTGGTCGACGCCGCGATCACCGCGTCCGAGCCGTATTCGGCGGTCAGCAGCGCGGTCGCGCCTGGCCGTTATGCGGCGATGTCCGTCGCGGAACGGGATGCGGCGACCGCTGCGTTGACGACTCTCGTAGCGCACCTTCGTTCCCTTTCGCCGGTTTATCGGCAACGGAGTGAGCCAGCCCGGTACGCCATCGCCGAGCACCACGCTGTCGGCGCGCTTCGCGTCGACATGTACTTGCGCGAACTCAGCGCGATGATGTCCGGAACCGCACCGTCGCTCCAGGGGTCCTCTCGCGACACGTACATGGCCGCGACCGTGAAGCTGCTTCGCCGGCTGTACGGCGAAGGCGAGAAGATCGTGGTGATGGTCCACAACGGACATCTGCAGCGAGTGCCCTTCGCCGCTTTGCCGACCATGACGTTCCCTTCCGCGGGCACGCACCTCGCAGCGGAGTTTGGCGACGACTACTTCGCTCTCGGCCTCACCGCGGGCATCGGCACGACCACCGGCCTCGAACCGGACGAGACCGAGCGGCTCGGGTTCCGTGTCTACGAACAGGAGCTGGAGCCGCCCGCCGAGGGCAGTGTCGAAGCGGCTTTGGCGGGCTCGGATCCGTGTGTGGTCGATTTGCGGCGAGACCGGGAGCAGGGCCTGACCGGACCGTCGAGCCTCCGGCACGCGCACATGTTCACGAAGGTCGACGTGGTGCAAGCCTTCGACGCGCTCGTCTACTTGCCGACGATGTCGGTGAGCGCGCACGTCCCGGCCGCGAAGTAATTGTCAGCCGGTCAACGGTTGGCCGCGCAGTGGCGAAACATCGAAAGTGCAGGTCATCGTCCTCCTAGCCAGCCGCTTGCTAGTGAGTCCGATGGCCGCGCACCGGGACAGGGACCAGCCCATCGTGTGACGCCGAGTTGCCGCTGCTCGGCGACCGGGATACGACCGCAGGCATGCGGAACCGAGCGGCGCGTGGTCTTTTTTCGGCAACACTGACATTTCTGCTGGTCGCCGGTGTCCAACCGGCCGCGCTGGCGGCGAGCGGGATTCAGGCCAATCCGCCGAGCTGGGCGCTCGACCGGATCGACCAGCGAACCGGCCTCGACCAGAAGTACCACTACGACTCCGACGGCTCGGGCGTCACCGTCTACGTGATCGACAGCGGCGTTGACGCCAAACACCCGGATCTGCAAGGCCGGGTGGTGCCGGGCAAGGATTTCCTCACCACCGGCCCGGACACGGCCGACACCAACGGCCACGGCACCCGGGTCGCGGGAATCGTCGCGGGACACAGCTACGGCGTCGCCAAAGGCGCGCAGATCTTCCCGGTCCGGGTGCTCGACAAAGCCGGCGGCGGCGCGACCGACACGATCATCGCCGGCCTGAACTGGGTCGCCCAGAACGCGCACCAGCCGGCGGTCGCGGTGCTGGGCATCGGCGGGGTGCCGAACGAGCAGCTCGACAACGCGGTCAAAGGCGTCGCCGCGGTGATGCCGATCGTGATTCCGGCGGGAGAGGGCAGCACTGACGCCAGCCAGACCTCGCCCGCCCGAGTTCCCGAAGCGCTCACCGTGGGCGCGACTGACGTCCAGGACCAGGTCGCGCCCTTCTCGAACTTCGGCACTTCGCTCGACCTGTACGCACCAGGCGTCGACATCCCCGCGCCGATCGCCGGGACCGCGGAGGTCGGGACGCTGTCGGGCACCGCGATGGCAGCTGCGGTGACCGCTGGCGCGGCGACGCTCTACCGGTCCGCGCACCCCGATACCGCACCCAATGCGGTCAGCGAAGCAATTGTGCAGGACGCAACGCAGAACGTGGTCAAGAATGCGCCCTCCGGAACCGCGAATAGGCTGCTGTGCACACTGCCTGCGGGAACGCCCTGACGGTTGCGGAAGGATGCCCCGGCCAGCATCATGCATGCAGGTCGGCGTGCATGATGTCCATCACCTGGACTACGGCTCCCGCACCGCGGGACGAACCGGGTAACGTGCCTTCGATACCGATCCGAAAAGGGAAGGACCGGGCATGTTCCGCAAAGTGCTGGTGGCCAATCGCGGCGAAATCGCGATCCGGGCGTTCCGCGCAGGCTACGAACTGGGCGCGGGCACAGTCGCCGTGTTTCCGCACGAAGACCGCAACTCGCTGCACCGGCTGAAGGCCGACGAGGCCTACGAGATCGGCGAACCGGGTCATCCGGTCCGCGCCTACCTCTCGGTTGAGGAGATCGTCAAGGCCGCCAAGAAGGCGGGTGCGGACGCGGTCTATCCGGGTTACGGCTTCCTGTCGGAGAACCCCGACCTGGCCATGGCCTGCGAAGAAGCGGGGATCACCTTCGTCGGCCCGAGCGCCGAAATCCTCGAACTGACCGGCAACAAGGCGCGCGCGGTCAAGGCGGCGCGCGAGGCAGGCGTCCCGGTGCTCGGTTCGTCGCAGCCGTCCAGCAACGTCGACGAACTGGTCGCGGCGGCCGACGAACTCGGCTTCCCGGTGTTCGTCAAGGCAGTCGCCGGCGGCGGCGGCCGCGGCATGCGCCGCGTCGAGAACCCGGCTTCGCTGCGCGAGTCGATCGAGGCCGCCGCGCGCGAGGCCGAGTCCGCGTTCGGCGACCCGACAGTGTTCCTGGAGAAGGCCGTCGTCGAACCGCGGCACATCGAGGTCCAGATCCTCGCCGACGGCGAGGGCAACGTGATCCACCTCTTCGAGCGCGACTGTTCGGTGCAGCGCCGCCACCAGAAGGTCGTCGAACTGGCGCCCGCGCCGAACCTCGACCCCGAACTGCGCGACCGGATCTGCGCCGACGCCGTGAAATTCGCCCGGCAGATCGGCTACCGCAACGCGGGCACCGTCGAATTCCTGCTGGACCGCGAGGGCAAGCACGTGTTCATCGAGATGAACCCGCGCATCCAGGTCGAGCACACGGTCACCGAAGAGGTCACCGACGTCGACCTCGTGCAGTCCCAGCTGCGGATCGCCTCCGGGGAAACTCTCGCCGACCTCGGCCTTTCCCAGGACAAGATCTACCTGCGCGGGGCCGCGCTCCAGTGCCGCATCACGACCGAGGACCCGGCCAACGGTTTCCGCCCGGACATCGGCATGATCAGCGCCTACCGCTCGCCGGGCGGCTCGGGCATCCGGCTCGACGGCGGAACCGCGTTCTCCGGCACCGAGATCAGCGCCCACTTCGACTCGCTGCTGGTGAAACTCACCTGCCGCGGCCGTGATTTCCGCACCGCGGTCGGCCGCGCCCGCCGCGCGGTCGCCGAGTTCCGCATCCGCGGGGTGGCGACGAACATCCCGTTCCTCCAGGCGGTGCTGGACGACCCGGACTTCCGCGAGGGCAACGTCACCACGTCGTTCATCGAGCAGCGGCCGCATCTGCTGACCGCGCGCCACTCCGCCGACCGCGGCACGCGCCTGCTCACCTATCTCGCCGACCAGACGGTGAACCGTCCGCACGGCGAGCGTCCGCGCACGCCCGAGGCCGCGACGAAACTGCCGAAGCTGCCCGCGGATCTCGTTCCTCCGGACGGCTCCAAGCAGAAGCTGACCGAACTCGGCCCGGAGGGATTCGCGCGCTGGCTGCGGGAAACGCCGCAGCTCGGCGTCACGGACACCACCTTCCGCGACGCACACCAGTCGCTGCTCGCGACGCGGGTGCGGACGAAGGATCTGCTCGCGGTCGCCCCGGTTGTCGCCGCGACTGTGCCGCAGCTGCTGTCCCTGGAGTGCTGGGGCGGCGCGACTTACGACGTCGCGCTGCGCTTCCTCGCCGAGGACCCGTGGGAACGGCTGGAGCAGCTGCGCAAGGCCGTGCCGAACATCTGCCTGCAGATGCTGCTGCGCGGTCGCAACACCGTGGGCTACACGCCTTATCCGACCGAGGTCACCACGGCCTTCGTCGAGGAGGCCACCGCGACCGGCATCGACATCTTCCGCATTTTCGACGCGCTCAACGACGTCGAGCAGATGCGGCCGGCCATCGAAGCCGTCCGCGCCACCGGCACCGCGGTCGCCGAGGTCGCGCTCTGCTACACCTCCGATCTGTCCGATCCGAACGAAAAGCTCTACACGCTCGACTACTACCTCAAGCTCGCCGAGCAGATCGTCGGAGCCGGGGCGCACGTCCTCGCGATCAAGGACATGGCCGGCCTTCTCCGTGCGCCCGCCGCGGCTCGGCTGGTGACCGCGCTGCGCAAGGAATTCGACCTTCCGGTGCACATCCACACGCACGACACAGCGGGCGGTCAGCTCGCCACCTACCTGGCCGCCATCCAGGCCGGCGCCGACGCGGTGGACGGCGCGGTGTCCTCGATGGCGGGCACCACGTCGCAGCCGTCGCTCGGCTCGATCGTCGCGGCCACCGACCACTCCGACCGCAGCACCGGTCTCGACCTGCACGCGATCGGCGACCTGGAGCCGTACTGGGAGAGCGTTCGCAAGATCTACGCCCCGTTCGAGGCCGGTCTCGCGTCGCCCACCGGGCGCGTCTACGACCACGAGATCCCCGGCGGCCAGCTTTCCAACCTGCGCACGCAGGCGATCGCGCTGGGCCTCGGCGACCGGTTCGAGGACATCGAGGCCATGTACGCCGCGGCGGACAAGATCCTCGGCCACCTCGTGAAGGTCACGCCTTCGTCCAAAGTGGTCGGCGACCTCGCGCTGCACCTCGTCGGCGCCGGTGTTTCCCCGGAGGACTTCGAGGCGGAGCCGAACAAGTTCGACATCCCCGACTCGGTGATCGGCTTCCTGCGCGGCGAACTGGGCGACCCGCCCGGCGGCTGGCCGGAACCGTTCCGCACCAAGGCGCTCGAAGGCCGTTCGGCGGCCAAACCGGTCGCCGAACTGTCCGAAGAGGACCACAAGGAACTCGCCGACAACCGCCGCGGCGCGCTGAACCGGCTGCTGTTCCCCGGGCCCACCAAGGAATTCCTCGCGCACCGCGACGCCTACGGCGACACCAGCGTGCTCCCGAGCAAGGACTTCTTCTACGGTCTGCGCCCGGGCGAGGAGTACTCGGTGGACCTCGAACCCGGCGTCCGGCTGCTCATCGAGCTGGAAGCCATCGGCGAGGCCGACGAACGCGGCATGCGGACCGTCATGTCCACGCTCAACGGCCAGCTCCGGCCGATCCAGATCCGGGACCGTTCCATCGCCTCGGACATCCCGGCCACCGAAAAGGCCGAGAAGGGCAACCCGAAGCAGATCGCCGCGCCGTTCGCGGGCGTGGTGACGCTGCAGGTGGCCGAGGGCGACGAGGTGGCGGCAGGGGCGACCGTGGCGACGATCGAGGCCATGAAGATGGAAGCGTCGATCACCGCTTCGGCGGCGGGCAAAGTCGGGCGGCTGGCAATCACCTCCGTTCAGCAGGTCGAGGGCGGAGACCTTCTTATCGTGCTCGAATAGCCCGCGTTCGCGCCACTTTTTACCGCACGAGGGGTCCCCTCGCTCCGAATAGGAGCGAGGGGACCCCTCGCACTATTTACTGCTCGCTTTTTCCGGGGGGTTCGCGCTGGCGGGGGGGGAGGGGGATAAACGCGGTGCCGCAATGGCAGGGCGCGATCAGTCCCCGAGCCAAGGGGCTGGTCGAGGGCTGCCGCGCACTTTCCGAACTGGCCGGGCACGTGCTCGGCAAGCCGGTGCACCACGTACGCCAGGACGCCGCGACGTCCGGCGTCGTCACCGGGATAGCCAACCGGGCCGTGCTCACGGGCACGAACCGGCAGCTGCAGCTCGCTGCGCTCGAAGCGCCGGAAGGCCCGGTGCTCACGATCGGCGGCGACTGCGGCGTCGAGCTGGTCCCGGTCGGCGTCGCGCGTTTCCGTTACGGCGCAACGCTTGGGGTCGCGTGGTTCGACGCGCACGCGGACTTGAACACGGCGGATTCCTCGCCGTCGGGCGCGTTTCACGGCATGGTGCTGCGGTCGCTGCTCGGCGAGGGCGACAAGGATTTCGCCGCGAGCCCGGCCATCGAACGAGGCCGGGCGGTGCTGTACGGCGCCCGCTCGCTCGACCCCGCGGAAGAGGAAGCCATCGCCGCGGGTCTCGCCGTGCGCTCCGACGACGTCGCCGGAGCGTTGACCGCCGCGGGAGCCGACCGCGTCTATCTGCATGTGGATTTGGACATTCTTGATCCCGAAGAGTTTCCCGGAGTGAATTATCCGGAGCCCGGCGGGCTCACGATCGCAGAATTGGCCGAAGCAATCGACGGGCTTTCCGGAATGGAGGTCGTCGGTGCGGGCATCACGGAATGCGTCGGCGCGGAAGTCGCCGCGCTGGAACCCGTGCTGGCCGCGGTGGGGAGGGTGCTGATGGAGGGCTGAACCTCCGCGTCGAGGCAGGGAGATCCGCGCCTCGTCCGATGAGTGGACCAGGGGAACGCACGGGCAAGAAGGAGGTGTGCCCGAGACCGTGCGGAAGACGGTTCACAGAACGGCGATTACCGCGCCGGCCGGACGAAAACCCGGATTCACTGCGACGGTGCGTCCAGGCTCGCCAATGCCACGCGCACGGCGTCGACGGCTTCGTCTGGCGCGACCCCGAGTTCCCGGCTGTGCCGGGCGTATTCGGCGGCCGCGTTGCGAAGCAGCGTGCTCGCATCCGGCCGATCGGCCGGGCCGGTCACGACGGTCCCGCGTGCTCGTGCGGTGGTGACCCAGCCGGCGGCCTCAAGCTCGCGGTACACGCGGGCGACGGTCCCGGAGGCGAGCCCGAGGTCCCTCGAAAGCTGACGGATCGGCGGCAGACGGGCGTCCCGGGCAAGGGAGCCGGTCGTGATCGCGCGGACTATCTGGTCGTGCACCTGACGCCAGGGCGGAACCCCGCTTTCGGCGTCGACCACTACTCGCAGCGGCATCTACCGCGCTGCCGTGGTTGTCGCGCGCTGCTTCGACGGCGGGCCGACGATCGCGAGGAACGCGGCGACGGTGACCACGAACGCGAGGAACGAGGTGAGGTCTCCGACAGTCCAGCCGAGCGTGGCAGCCGTTCCGGTGCCGAGCCCGAGTGCGACGCGGGCGCTGCGAACGCGCAGCGCCAGGTCGACCTCCGGGTCGCCGGCGGCCGGACGCCGCACCGCGAGGAGCACGATGATCCACGACACCGCGGCCGCGCCGACGGTCACCGCCAGCGGGCCCCATTGCCGCACAACGGCGAGATGCACGACAGCGGCGACGGTGGCCAGCCCGGAGACGACGATCGTCCACAACGGAGCGAAATCGAGCACGCCGCGCGGTGCGAGCACGGCTTCCCTGCGGGGTTCCCGCGAGGGGCGCTGAGCGAGGATTTCGGCGGCGAGCCCGCCGAGCAGCACCACGAACACCAGCGAGTTCGCGTTCCGTTCGCCGACGAGATTCGCCGCGCCCGGGATGAGCGGGAGGCCGAGGAACAGCCACGGATACCAGAATCGCCGACGGCGCAGGTAGCGCACGGCCACCGGCACCTGGTCGGCGGTCGGGTTCCGCACGCCCCATTTCGCGAGCAGCCGGGCACCTTGCTTCTCGCCTGGCCACAACGCGACGAGGATGATCAGGCCGAACAGGCCGGTGATGCCCGCGACGGCGAGCGCCGAGTCGAGTTGCATCGTGGACCCCTCCCTCTTGTATCAAGTGCATGCTACAAGAGGGCGAGCGACTCTGCCGGGTGACGCTCTGTGGTCGTTTTCGGTGCCCGCTGGGCCGCCGCTGAAGGCAGGCATCCGGGTTCGCCCGTTTGTATGCAGGGCGTAGCGCGCCTGGTGGTGTGTTGTCGCGATGTGCTGCTCTGACCTCGTGAACTTGTCACGAACGTGACAAGAAATCGGTTTCTTCGCGGAGTGGTGACACATTTGGCGTTGGTTTTTCGATGTGTCGGGTGTCACCCCTCAACGGATGCGGGGGCTTCCGGCCGCGCTGTGGCGCGGCCGGGGAACCGGGGCGGAGCGAAGGAGCTGCGATGTCGGTGGAGCGGGGACTCGATCACGCTGTGCCGTCGGCTGCGCTGCCGCGCAAACTCGCCGAGATCCTGCGGCCCGAGCTGGCGAGCCTGTCCGCCGAGATCGTCGACGAAATCCGCGCGACGATTCCCGCCTACGCGCGGCCGCTCGACGGTCCGTACGGCAGATCGATCCGCGCGGGTGTCGAGTACGCGATCACGCTGTTCGTCGCGCAGATCGCCGACCCGCGGGTGTCGAAGGAGCAGTCGCACGAGGTGCACCATCGGCTCGGCCAGAACGAGATGCGGGAAGGACGGAGCCTCGACACCCTGCAGTCGGCCTACCGGGTCGGCGCGCGCGTGTCGTGGCGCCGGATCATGCGCGTCGGACGGCGAGCTGGCCTTTCGTCGGCGGTGATGTCGCAGCTGGCTGACGCCATGTTGGCGTTTATGGACGAATTGGCGTCTGTCGCGCTGGATGGCTACTTGGAGGCGAAAGCCCGCACCGCCGGTGCATTGGACACTTGGCGGCGACGGCTGCTCGGCGTCTTGCTGGAGGTGCCGGCCGCTCCGCCGAAAGCGATCGCGGAGCTGGCGCAGCTCACCGGCTGGGAGGTGCCGGAGCAGGCGTCGCCGATCGCCGTCCAATCGCCGCTGAACGGCAGGGCCCGCCGCCACGCGACGTTGGACTCGGACGTTCTGGCGGAACTGGACTCCGCCGAGCCGTGCATCGTCGTACCCGGCGAGGTCAACGGCGCGCGGCTCGCGACCCTCCAGGCCGCGCTGCCGAATTGCCGGTTGTCCGTCGGGCCGTGTGTGCCGCTGGCGAGCCTCGCCGATTCCCTGCGCTGGGCTCGCCGCACACTGGTTCTCGCCGATAGGGGGCGAATCCCTGCTGGGCGGGTGCTCCGCGCGGAGGAACACCTCGCTGCTTTGCTGGTGCATTCGGACGGCGCGCTGACCGAGCTTCTTCGCACCCGGCTTTTCGCCCCGCTGGCGGACATGACCGACAAACAACAGGACCGGCTGCTCGAAACCCTGCGCGCCTGGCTCGACAGTCAGGCGAACGTGGTCGAAATCGCCGAGCGCCTGCAAGTCCATCCGCAGACTGTGCGGTACCGCATGCGCCAATTGCAGGCGACGTTTGGCGAGCTGCTGCGCGATCCGGCCGCGCGGTTCGAAATGGAACTGGTCTTGCGCGCGGCCGCGGACGACCGGCCACGTTCGAGAGTGCCTTGGCCGCCGCAGCACCTCACCGGGGCGAACGTGGTGCCGGCCAGCCGTCGGCCCGCCTCCTGCGAGGACTCGCCGAGTCGCCGTTGATCGGCGAAAGCCTCGCCGCTGACTGGCGAGAGCTTAGTCGCTGACGGCGAGAGCTTCGCCGTCGATTGGCGAGAGCTTGGTCGCTAACCGGCGAAAGCTTCGCCCTTGACCGGCGAATGCCTCGCCGCCGACTGGCGAGAGCTTCGTCGCTAACCGGCGAAAGCCGTTGTTCCCGCGAAGACCGGAGCCACGCGTAACGAATACCGGCGTGCTCGCTGCCCCGCACCCCCAGCCGTTCCGGGCAGCTCGTCCGGTGTTCGCGTTTAGTTGGGCGGCTTGTCGGGGATCGGCGGGCACTTCTTGTGATCCGGGAACTTGTTCGAGGCGCATTCGACGAAGTTGACGTTGACGACCTTGGCCTGGTTGAGATTCGCCGTGGTGGAGGCCATGCCGGTGAGCAGCGGCTCGAGCGGTTCGGCGGTGCCGCAGTGGACGAACGGCGGCAGGGCGAAACCGCGGTAGTCGGGATCGGGCGAATTCGGGTCGGTGCTGATGATGCCGCCCGTCGTGGCGTTGTATTTGCCGGACAGGTTGAGGGACACCGGTTTGGCGGTGACGCAGTCCGGGCCGAGGTCCAGCGGTTCGCCGTTGATTCTGGCGTTGCTCATCCGGGCCATCACCTGGACGTGAGTGGTCAGGCGGACGCCGCCCCAGAGCTGGCCGGTGAGGTCGATCAGCTTGGAATTGTGGTAGTCGACGGGCAAGAACTCGACAGTGGCGGTCACCGGAACGAAGCCGAAACCGAGGAAGGTCGCGTCGACCGGACGGAAGCCGACGACGCCGGAGATCGTGCTCGGGTCGCGCGGGATGTAGTCAGGCGGGTCCAGGATGACCGTCCAGGATCCGTTGAGCACCCCGGTCCGGTTGCTGGTGACGGTCGCGCCCAGCCGGTAGACCGACGAGGTCGCCGTGACCTGGACGTAGTTGAGCGGGGTGATGAGCGGGAAACCGTCGTCCTTCGGCGTGACCGCGTTGCGGCCGGCTGCGGGCGGCGCAGGCGAAGGCGGAGGACTCGGTTTGCCTGGGCTTGCGGGGGCAGCGGGCACCTGGGTGGCGAGGATCGACGCCAGGGTGGTCGTCTGGTCCGGGAGGACGGTGCAGGTGACGGGGGTCGCCTCGGCAGCGCCTTCGGCAGCCGGTTTCAAGGCGATGGTCGGGGCACCGATGTCGAAGCTGACCTTGCCGGGGACGGTGATCGCCTGTTCCGGCAGGTCTGCGGTCGCGGTGAGCTTGACGTCGCCGTTTTCCGGCAACGGGGTCTCGGCGATCGTGAACGGTGTGGGGATCGCGGTGCGTCGGTCGCCTTGATGCGCGGTCAGGTCAAGGGTGAGACCGCCGCGGATGCCGTCTGCGGCCGTCGGCACCAGCTGGGTAGCGACGGCATGGGGGAGCGTGAAGGACGCGGTCAGGGAACGGAATTTCAGCCCGGACCCGACCTGCACGGTCGCGGGCACTGTGGCGGAGGCGGTGAGGGTGATCTGCTGGGAGCCGGCGGGGGCGGCGAATGGGCAATCAAGGACCACGTCCTTGCTGACCTGCTGCTCACCGGCCGACGACGGGGGCGGGGCGGCGACCGGCGTCGGGGTCTCGGTCGAGGCGGAGCTGACGCCGGTGAGCGCACCGGTGCCGATCGACAGGGCGCCTAGGACTGCGAGGGCGGCGAAAGCACCCCGGCGGGCCGGGCGGCGGGCGGAGCGCCCGCGTGATTCCGGCATGATGCGCCTCCTCGCCGCTCGGCACAGAGAATGGCTTCCGAGCGAAGTTACCGGTGAGTTTTACCGGTGCGCAAGCGTGGTCGGGAGACGGCAGATTTCCGTTGTCCGCAAGGGGTTTTCTTAGATTCATGGGCTAGTTCGGCACCGGGTTTTCATCGGATTCTGACAAAGAATCCGCGCATTCGCCTCGAAGGGCCCAGGGGCTGGAATCATCTTCGCGAGAAGCACGGAGGAAGGAGCTGCGATGGCGGCCGGACACCGGCGATGGGGCAAGGGTGCGGCAGCGGCCGCCGCAGTCGTCGTGGTGGGGGCGGGGGCGGCGTCGAGCGGCCCGGCTGTCGCGGTGAACGCATTGCAGACGAGTGCGGCGGGTGTCGTGACCTCAGCGCAGCTTGGGACCACGGCCGCAGCGCAGCCAGGGGCGGCAGGCAACGCGGCGGGCACGGTGACCGCGGCGCAACCGGGGGCGGCGGGCAGTGCGGCTGGATCGCAGCCGGGCGCGGGAAGTGCGGCCGGTGCGGCGAACGTCCCGCAGCTGACAGCGGCAGGAGGCATCTACCAGTGGGGGACCCGCGGCATGTCGGGACTGCCCGCGGCCACCACCTCGGGCCTCTCCGCAGTTTCCGCGGGCGGATTGTTCGGGCTGGCGCTCAAAAACGGTGCCGTCCTCGCTTGGGGCGACAACAATTTCGGCGAAAGCGAGGTGCCGGTGGACCTCGCGTCCGGCGTCACGCAGATCGCCGCGGGCTGGCTGCACGGCCTTGGCCTCAAGAACGGCAAGGTGTACGCGTGGGGGAACGACTGGTACGGCCAGACGGAGCTTCCGGCCTCGGTGTCCAGCGGGGTCACCGCGATTTCCGCCAGCACGGTGCACAGTCTCGCGTTGCTGCGCAACGGCCAAGTGGTGAGCTGGGGCAGCCGGGCGGACGTGCCGGACTTCGCCCAGTCCGGCGTCGACGCGATCTCAGCGGGCGGGGACCACAACCTCGTACTGAAGAACGGGTCCGTGCTTGCCTGGGGCAGCAACGGTTTCGGCCAGACGACGGTTCCCGTGGCGGCTCAGTCGGGGGTCACTGCCATATCAGCCGGGTACGAGCACAGTCTCGCGCTGAAAGACGGCGGGGTGATCGCCTGGGGACACAACAACTATGGCCAGACCAACGTGCCCGCGGCGGCGAAGAGCGGGGTGGTCGCCATCGACGCGGGGTGGAACCACAACCTGGCGGTCAAGGCGGACGGGTCGTTGGTCGCCTGGGGCAACAACTCGTATAACCAGGCGACAGTGCCGAAGCCGCCGGTGTGCGGGCCGGTCACCGGTCTGTCGGCGGGTTATGAGTTCGGCCTTGTGATCACTGACCGGTCGGTGCCTTGCCGCCATTGACGCTGGCGGGCAGTTCCCTAGCGGTGAATAGTGCTGGCTCCCGGTCTCTGGCCGGGAGCCAGTTTCTGTTCTATTGAAAGAGAATACGGGCCTTTTCCTGCTCGCTGTATCAGCAGAGGGGCGGTTCTCTGAACGTCGGACGGGAGCGGGTCTCATCGCTGAGGCGAGAGTGGATGGGCTGGGGCTTGGCCGTTGCCGGTGCGGGTGTGACTCCTCGCCGCCGGACCGGTGCCTGCGCCGAAGAGCGCGAGGACAGCCGCTCGATCCCCGTCTCGCGTCTGAAAGTTCCGGCGCTTCCAGCTGATTCCCGCTGACGAACCGGGTACTTGCCGGGGCCTGGCCGCGGTCCGGAAACGACAACGGAGGAGCGGCGCTCGGCCGCCCCTCCGCCGGAATGGGTCAGGAAATGGTTCCCGACGGGCTGAAGTCGGTGCCCGACGGGGCGGTGCACGTCATGGTCCACGGGGTCCAGCTGTTGTCCGACGGCTTGTGGAACTCGAGCTGGGCGGAGAGCGACGTGTCGAGGCCGAACGTCACCGTGCCGGGGCTGCTCGGCGCGGTGTAGGTCGGGATCGACGACGTCGACGTTTGCGCGATGTGCACCGTGATCGCGCCGCCAGCCGGGTAGATCTGCTCCGGGATTTGCAGGCCGGAGGCGGACGACGGGGACAGCGAACCGTTGTCGGCGGTGATCGGGACGTCGGCGGTGCCGCGGATGCCGTCGTAACCCGCGGCGGTGAGCAGCGCGTGGACCAGCGCGGTGATCGTCGCGGTGCCGGAAACGTTGGCGGGCGTCGTGGTGCCGTTGACCGGGATCGTGTCCGGGCCGTCGAACTGCGCGGTGACCGACACGTTCTGCGGCGGGATGGCCGGGAATGTGCAGCTGTAGTTCGCGGGGCCGGCCTGGTAGGTCGCGGTGGCGGCCGAGGCCGTGCCTGCGGTCAGGACCGCGATCGCGCCTACGGCGACACCAGTCACCACGCCCGTGGACAGTTTGCTGAGCCGGGGCATACCATTCTCCTTAGATCGGACTGCAGTTTTCGCGGCGATCCTGCGCAGTGGGGACGGAGGTTTCCGCGTATTCCGCTCCGGAACAGGTTTCGGGAACGGGGATCGGCTCGGTGGAAATACCGGCCGCGAGCCCAAGGTTACCCGCGAGTTCAGTCAGCAACAACCCTGGTCCGCGCCTGTTCCGCGGGTCGGCGACTGGACCGATTCTTTTGTCATCGAGGGGGTAAACCGTATCGGCGTTTCGTGCGAGCGTGACAATTCGGCGAAGATCGGGTATGCGAAAAAGGAGTGCCGGAAACAGTTCCGGCACTCCGTTTTCGCGGGGCGGATCAGTTCTTCGAGGTCAAGGTCAGGGAGATCGTGTTGTCCGGTCCGGACACCAGCGCGCCGAGGGCGAGATCGGCGATGAAGCAGTTCTTGAAGTCCGGGATGGTGTAATTGCCGGTGAGCGTGATCGGCTTGGTGATGTCGACGTTCGCCGCGGCCAGGTTCAGGTCGATCGGCTTGACGGTCGTGCAGCTTCCGGGCACGGTCGGCACCGGGAAGATCGGCACGATCGGGCCCGCCCAGATGTCGCTGATCTCCATGTTCGCGGTCTCGTGGGTGGTGAGGGTGCCGTTCGCGAGGGTGCCGGTCGCGGGCGCGGTCGGCGTGACGGTGACCTTCGCCTTGATCTTGAACCCGCCCGCGAGCAGCGAAATGTGCGCGGTCGCCGGCGGCAATTGCAGATTGGCGTTGAGGCCGACCGCTCCGGTTTGGTCGTCGACCAGAAGATTCCCGGCGAGACTGCCGGGTCCGAGGTCAAGGGTGCTGCCGGTCTTCTTCACGACCGTGCTGCCGGTCACCGAGTACGAGATCGGAATGGGTATTTCGGTCGCCGACGCGGGAACGGCGGCGGCGAGGCTGACCGCGGTCGCGGCGGCCGCCGCGAGCACGCCGGTACGGAAGATCCGGGAAATGGGCATGACGGTACTCCTTCGGCGATGATTGAATAGAATTTCATCGGGGCACGAGATCGGTGACGTACCAGTTTCCGTCAATTTTCTGAGCGGTGACGGACAGTTGTGCCGCGGCAGTTTCCGGAGTGGTGGAATTCCCCCTCGTGGCGGACTGGTCGAGGAAAACGAGCAACTGTGCGTGGTCGTCGGTGAGTTGCTGCACGGAGGTCGCGGAGACTCGCGAGGTGAGGGTCAGGCGCTGGCTCGGGGCCATGGTGCGGACCTGGGCGAAGAGCTTTTCGTAGGAATCGCGGGCCTGGCCGCGGAGCAGGGTCGCGGCGGCGCTCTCGGTGACGTCGGTTTTGTCGTAGGTGTAGGAGAAGATCTTGTTGAGGGAGAGGCTGATCGCGGAGGTGACCGCGGCGGTGGCGGGCTGGTCGGTCAGCGCGTGATTCGAGGCGGTGGCGGACGCGGTGGTCGAGCGCGCTTCGACGGTGCACCAGATGCCGGTGGCGGTGAGGAGGACGGTCAAGGCGAGCAGGAGGGCGGGGAGGCGGCGCGTGTGGTGAGAGGGGGAGGGGTTGGGATCTGCGGGAGTTGGGGTGGAAGGGGAGGGAGTCGGCTCGGCGTTGGCGGGAGGGGAGCTGGCAACAGCGGGAATCGGCTCGGCATCGACGGGATCGGCCGCAGCGGGCTGGGCGGTAGAGGACTGGGCGGCTTTGGGCTCGGCGACGGGAGGTCGGACCGCCCCGGCGTCGGTGTGCGCTTGGCCTGACTCGGAAGTCGTCGCGGACTGCTGAGGAGCTGAGCCAGAAAGCGGGGACGGTTGAGCGACCCCGCTGGCTGAGCGAGCGTCTTCCGCCGTGACGGCAGGCGGTTCTTCGGCCTCCGTTGCTGCAGCAGAAACCCCAGCAGGCTCGGTCCGTGACTTCGACCAGCGCAGGGCGAGCTTCATGATCCAGCCACCCCCAGCTGCTCCAGCGAGCTGAGTTTCCAGCCGGACGCCGTCCGGGCCAGTGTCGCTGCCAGGCGGGTGCGGCGGACGGGTTGTGCGGCACCGTCTTTGGTGACGGTGATTTCCACTGAGGCGAGGAGTTTCGCGGTGCCTGCGTCGGCGTCCAGGTCGGAGAGTCCGGCGTCGAGGACGTGGCCGGTCGTCGCAGAGCCGTCGGTGGGGACGCTGGTGGGCAGGGACGTTTGGAGGGCACCGGTCGTCGCGGCTTGCCAGTGGGTCAGGGCTTGGTCTCGGTGCTGGGGGTCGAAGGTGGTGACGGTGGTGATCAAGGCACTGCCGGCGGTGACGGCCTCGTCTCTGGCCGCGCCCGCGGTGGAGGCGGGGGCGGTCGCGGCGGAGTGCCACGACCAGGCTGACCAGGCGGCGAAAGCGGCTGCTGCGGTCAGGGCGATTCCGGCGGTCCACGTCAGGGTCCGGCGGGATTTGGCCAGGGATGCGGGGGAAGCGGAAGTATCGGAGGGACGGGAAGCGGCAGGCGGCGAGGAGACACCGTCAGAAAGAGAAGCGACCGTCAGTTTCCCTGGCGTAGCCACAGCATCTCCTCCAGATCAGTCGAGGTCGGAAGTCCCGCAGCCACGCCGGGAAGGCCGCCGGGCCGGGCAGGTTCCGGCACCCCGGCGCGCGGGGCGTTCTGCGAACCGCGCACCGAGGACGGGTCCCCAGCAGGCAGGGTGCAGGCGGCGGAAGTGTTGAACGGAAGCACCGGCAGCTCCGCGCTGCTGCGGACTTTCGTGCTCTCGTACCCTTTCCGGCACGGCAGCGGGTCGAAGAATGTCAAGGCCAGCGACAGTTTCCCGCCGTCGGGGGTGATGGCGGAGGAGGTCGCGGCCACGGTTTTCGGGAGGGTCACCAGCATTTGCTCCAGGCCGTCCGTGCGGACGCTGAAGACGTCCGCCGTCGTGAGGAGGTTTGCCAGCAGGATCGGCAGGCCGGGGCTGGTGTCCCGCAGCAAGCCCGTCACCTGCGAAGCGGCGGGTGGGGCGGTGGCGATCAGTTGCCGCAGGTCGCCGTCCGAGGAAGCGAGTTGCGCGGCGAACAGGCGGGCGTTTCGGCTGAAGTCTCGCCAGGCCGTCGAGGACGCGGCTTGCGTTTTCAGCACTGTCGAGCCGTCATTGATGAGTTTTGTTGTCTGGGGCAGGTGGGTGGACGCGGAGTTCGTGAACGATCTCGCGGTGTCCATCAGCAGTTGCAGGTCCGGGCCGGTGCCCTGCAACGCGTTGTCCAGTTCGTTCACCACGGTGCGCAGGTCCTCGGTCGGCACCGAAGCCGTCAGTGAGTCCACATCGGACAGGAACGTCTGCACGGGCAGCGGCAGGGTGGTCGAGCTGCGGGGGATGACGCTGCCGTCTTCCAGGTATGGGCCGCGGTCGTTCGACGGCTGGAGGTCGACGTACTGCTCGCCGACGGCGGAGCGGTTCGCGACGACGGCGCGGGAGTTCGAAGGGATCCTCGGCGCGGAGGTGTCCAGCAGCAAGTCCGCTTCCATGCCGTGTTCGGTCAGGCGCAGCTGGCCGATCCGGCCGACAGCCACGCCCCGGTAGGTGACCTCGCCGTTGGTGAAGATGCCGCCGCCTTCGGAAAGTTCCAGGCGCACGGTGTAGCTCCCGGCCCCGAACAGGCGCGCGATTCCGGCGTATTTCGCGCCGACGAAGGAAGTCGCGGCCAACGCGACTACGACGAAGGCGATGACTTGGAGCCGGATCCGTCTGGTGAGCATCAGCGGCCTCCGGACGGAAGCGGCAGCGTCGGAAGACCTGGCGGGACGCCTTGGCCCGGCGGAGGCAGCGGGACTCCGGGGCCTGGAGTCACCGACGCGTAGACGTTCAGGTAGTCGCCCTTGATCCCGTCCAGCACGGCGTCGGTGAAGGGGAACGAGGGCAGGATTTCCAGCGCCTTGGGCAGGTTTTGCCCGGCCTCGGCCAGCCGCCGCAGGATGGGGGCGAGTGCGCGCAGGTCGGCGGCCAGGTCGTCGCGGCTCTTGTTCGCGACGTCAGTGGCCACCGTGGACAGTTGGTCCAGCGATTGCAGCATCGTGACCAGCTGCGGCCGCTGGTCGGTGAGGGTCTTCAACCCCGGGGTCAGGTCGGTGAGGGCGTCGGCGATCTGCTCGTTCCGGTCGGCCAGCGACGCCGAGAGGTGGTTGAGGCCGTCCAGCGCGGCGGTGATGTCGCGGCGGTGCGCGTCGAGGTTCGTCATCAGCTGGTCGACCCCGGACAGGAAGCTGCGGATCTCCTCCTCGTTGCCGTCCATGGCCTTCGTCAGTTCGCGGTTGATCGTCTGCAGCTGCTCGATCCCGCCGCCGTTGAGCAGCAGCGACAGCGCGCCGAAAATCTCCTCGAACTCCGGGTTGCGGTTGGTTCGCGACACCGGGATCACGGCTTTGTCGCCCAGCTGCCCGGAAGGCGATTGGACGGGCGCGGCCAGCTCGACGAATTTCTCGCCGAGAAGAGACGACTGCCGCAGCCGGGCGATCGCGTTCGCGGGCAGGTGGACGTCGCCGTTTACCGCCAGGACGGTTTCGGCGGTCCAGCCGTCGGCGCCCAGCCGGATCGATTGGACTCGCCCGACCGGGACGTCGTCCACCTTCACCGCGGCCTGCGGAACCAGGTCCAAGACGTCGGCGAATTGGACGGTGACCTCGTACGGATGCGCGCCGAGGTCCGCGCCGCCGGGGAGCGGGAGGTCGTAGACGCCGCGGAAATTGCCGGGTGCCGAACAGCCGGCCAGCGTGCTCACCGCCAGCGCCAGGAAAAGCCGTCGCGCCTTCATCGGCCGCCTCCCGTCACGGCCACGCCCGTGGTGGGCAGCGGCAGGTATTCCAGCAGGTCAGCGCGGCCCTGCAGACGTCCGGTCTCCGGATCGAACGCGTTCAGCACGTTCGAAGCGGCCAGCGGGAGGACGTCCAGCGCCTCGGCCAGGGAAGCCCGCTGGTCGACCAGCGTCTGGGTCGTCTTCGCCAGCTTGTCCACATTGGACTTGATGGCGGCCCGGTTGTCCCGGATGAAGCCCTGGACGGAAGCCAGCGCACTGCCGAGCGAGCGCAGGGCTTCGGACAGTTCGCCCCGGTTCTCCGCGAGGGTGGCCGACACCTTGGCCAGCTGCTGGTTCACGTCCGCGACCTGGTGGTCGTTCGTGGCGAGCATGGTGGTGAACTTCTGCAGTTCGTCGACCGTTCCGAACAGGTCCGCCGAGTTTCCGGACAGCGTGCGGGCGAGGCGGGCGAAGTCGCGCACGGAGGTGTTGAACGCCTTGCCGTTGCCGTCCAGGTTCGCCGCGCCGGTGCGGAGGAGATCGGACAGCGCGCCGTGGGAGTTCGCGCCGTTCGGGCCGAGCGCTTTGCTCAGGGTGTCCAGGCTCGAGTACAGCTGGTCCAGCTCCACCGGCGTGCCCGTGCGGTCGGTGCCGATCACCGCGCCGTCGGCCAGCCGCGGGCCCTTGCGGGCGAGTTTGCCCAGCTGGACATAGCGGTCGGCGACCACGCTCGGGGCGATGACCAGCGCGGTCGTGTCGGCGGCGACCGCGACGTGTGGATCTACCGATAAGTCGACACGGACCTGGCCGCCCTGCGGAAGGACGGCGGTGACCTCGCCGATTTTCACCCCGAGCACCCGGACGTCGGAACCGCTGTAGACGCCGACGGCCCGCGAAAAGTACGCCGTGACGCGGTACCGGCCGGAGCCGGAGAACACCCACCACATCACGCCGCAGATCACCAAGGCCAGCACCAGCAGGTAGACGACGAAACGGTAAGCGCGCGTGGTCATTTCGGGCCTCCCAGCGGCGGGATGCAGGGATCGCGGTTCTCCGGGATGAGGCCGCACAGGTAGCTGTCGATCCAGCGGCCGTTGCCCCCGGCGTTGTTCAGCACGCGGAAGTACGGCCCGGCGAGCTTGAGGCTTTGCGCGAGGTTCGTGTCCTGCCGTTGCAGCAGGTCGGTCACCTGGTCGAGCTGCCGCAACGCCGGCGCGAGCTGAGCGGTGTTGTCCGAAACGAGCCCGGACAACTGCTTCGCGAGCTGCTGGGTCCCGACGAGCAGCTGATGGATCGCGTCGCGGCGGTGGTCCAGTTCGGTGAGCAGCAGGTCGCCGTCCTTGACGAGCTTTTCGAAGTCGTCGTTCGAGTTGGCGATGGTGGTGGTCAGTTTGCGCGCGTTGGACAGCAGTTCGGAGATCTCGTTGTCGCGCGACGAGATCGTTTTCGACAACGCGCTGAGCCCGTCGAGCGCGGTGCGGACGTGCTGCGGGGAGTTGCGGAAGGTGTCGCTGATCGTGGAGAAACTGCTCGCGAGCTGCTTCGTGTCGATCGCGCCCGCGGTGTCGGCGAGGCCGTTGAACGCGTCGGTCACGTCGTAGGGAGTCACCGTGCGGTCGCGGGGAATCGGCTGGTCCGGGTTCTGCTCCGCCCGCCCTGCCGGGTCGAGGGCGAGGAACTTCCGGCCCAGCAGCGTTTTGATCTTGATCTGCGCCGACGTCCGGTCGCCGATCCAGGCGTTCTTGACCCGGAAGCTGACCAGCACGTGGTCGTCGTCCAGGTCCACTTCGGACACCTCGCCGACCTTGATCCCGGCGATCCGCACCTCGTCGTCCGCCTGCAGCCCGGCGGCCTCGGTGAATTCGGCCTGGTAGGTGGTGCCGCCGAGGAACGGCAGGCGGTTGTAGTTGAGCGTGCCGGTGAGCACCGCGGCCAGCGCGACGCTGCCGACGATCCCCAGCACGAGCGGGTTGCGCTCCCGGAACGACTTCACGCGCCGCACCTCTCAGCGGTGGCTGGCACGCCGCGCGGCGGCGACGATTCCAGGACGGCTTTGCAGAGGTAGAAGTTCATCCACGAGCCGTACGAACCGAGCGTGCCGATGCCGTTCATCTTCCGCGGCAGCGTGGTCAGTGCCTTGTCCACGTCGGCCTCTCCCCGGTTGAGGTTCTGGGTCAGCGTGTCGAGGCCGGAGATGCTGTCTTTGAGCCCTGGCCGGATTTCGGTGAGCAGCCCGCTGGTGGACTGCGTCAGCTCGGCCAAGCCGGACACCGCGTCGCCGATCGCCGTGCGGTCCTCGGCGAGCCCGGACACTAGCTGGCGCAGGGTCGACACGAGCGTCGCGAGCGAATCTCCCTTGCCGTTCACGGTTTTCAGCACCGAGTTCAGGTTTCCGATCACTTCGCCGATCACTCGGTCCCGGCTGGCGAGCGTGCTGGTGAGCGATCCGGTGTGCTGCAGCAGTTCGGTTACTGTGCCGCCTTCTCCTTGCAGCACTTGGACGATCTCGCCGGACAGATCGTTGACGTCCTTGGGCGAAAGTGCCTGGAAGAGCGGTTTGAAGCCGTTGAACAGGTCGGTCAGGTCGAGCGCGGGAGTCGTGCGGTCCAGCGGGATTTCGCCGCCCGGCGGCAGCACTCCGGAACTGTTGCGCGGGCGTTCCAGCGCGATATAGCGCTGGCCGACCATGTTGCGGTACTTGATCACGGCGGTCACGTTGGCGGGCACTGTGCGGCCGTTCTCCAGCGAGAAACTGATGTGCGCGCGGTTGTGGTCCACCACGTCGAGGCCCTCGATCTGCCCGACCTTCACCCCGGAAATCCGCACGTCGTCCCCGACGTTCAAAGCGGTGGCGTCGAGGAAAGTGGCTCCGTACCGTTCGCTCCCGCCGACCGAGCCGCCGGTGATCGACAACGCGAGAACGACGGTCGCGAGAACGGTGACGAAAATGAAGATCAGGCTTTTGACCAGCGGAGCGGCCAGGTTTCTCACTTCGCCGTCACCTCCGTTCCGCGGTAGAGCGGGCCGACGAGCACGCTGCTCCACATCGGCACCTCAGCGGTCGAAATGCCCAGCGAGGGCGCGATCAGCGGAGCCAGGAACTGTTGCTCCTGCGGGGAATTCGCGACGCCGAGGTCGCCGCTCGACGGCACGGCCGCCGGAGTTCCAGCACTCGGCATCACCCCGCTCGGGTAGCAGCGCGGGCCGCTCTTCTCGGTGTACGCGGGTTCGTCCTTGCCTGGCACGTATTTCCCCCGCGGCTTGGACACCGTGACCTCGACGTGCAGCCCGGGTTCCTTCGTTCCGGCGCCGAGGACCCGGTCCATCGACGGTTTCAAGTCGGTCAGCGCCTGTAGAGTGCAAGGGAAGCTGGGGGAGTACTTAGCGCCGATTTCGAGTGGACGGCGGCTGTCCGCGGACAACGCGATGATGTTGTCGCGGTTCTGCTGTAGGAACGTGGTGAGATCCCGCGAGGACGCGGTGACCTGCTGATACAGCGAGCCGAGGTCAGTGCGCTTCGCGTTGATCGTGCCGAGGGTGACTGACGAATCGGTGAGCGCGTCGAGCAGATCGGGTGCGATGTCGCCGTACATCTGGGTGACGGTGGCCAGATCGCGCACGTTGCGGTCCAGCTGCGGCAGGTTCGGGTTGAACCGCCGCAGGTAGTCCGACGCGGTCGCCAAGGTCTGTCCCAGCTCCGCGCCCCGGCCTTGCAGCGCCGTGGACACCGCGGTCAGCGTGATCGACAGTTTCTGCGGCTGCACGGCTTTCAGCACTGGGAGCAGGTTGTCGAAGACCCGCTCCAGTTCGATCGCGTTCGCCGACCGGTCCTGCGAGATCACGTCTCCCGCCCGCAACGCCCGCTTCCGGTCAGTGTCCGGAATGGACAGTTGCACGTACCGTTCGCCGAAGAGGGTCTTGGGCACCAGCAGCGCGGAGACGTTGACCGGCAGCCATTTCACCTGGTCCGGCTCCAACGCGAGCGAGATCTCCGCGCCGCCGCGGATCGCGCGCACGCCCCGGACCTCGCCGACCACGACCCCGCGTGCCTTCACCTGCCCGCCCGCGCGCAGCTGGTTGCCGACGCGATCGGCCCGCAGCGTCACCGGGACCGTGGTGGTGAAGTCTTTGTTGTAGATCTTCACCGTGAGCACCACGAACGCCGACAGCGCCGCCAGGAACAGCACCCCGGCGGTGCGGACCCCGGTCTTGTGCCAGCGCCGGTTCATCCGGCCACCTGCACGGTCGTCGTCGCGCCCCAGATCGCGAGGCTGAGGAAGAAGTCCAGGACGCTGATCGCGACGATCGCCGTCCGCACCGCCCGGCCGACCGCGACCCCGACACCGGCCGGGCCGCCGCTCGCGCGGAAGCCGTAATAGCAATGCGCCAGCACCACGACCACGCTGAAGACCAGCACTTTCCCGAACGACCACAGCACGTCGCCGGGCGGCAGGAACAGCAGGAAGTAATGGTCGTACGTGCCCGCTGATTGCCCGAAGCCCCACACGGTGACCTGCCGCGACGCGAGATACGACGACAGCAGCCCCACCGCGTACAGCGGAATCACCGCGATGAACCCGGCGATCACCCGCGTGGTCACCAGGTATGGCACGCTCGGGATGCCCATCACTTCGAGCGCGTCGATCTCCTCCGAGATCCGCATCGCGCCCAGCTGCGCGGTGAACCCGCAGCCGACCGTCGCCGACAACGCCAGCCCGGCCACCAGCGGAGCGATCTCGCGCGTGTTGAAGTAGGCCGAGATGAACCCGGCGAACGCCGACGTGCCCACCTGGTTCAGCGCCGAATACCCTTGCAGCCCAACGACAGTCCCGGTCGCGACGGTCATCCCGACCATTACGCCGATGGTCCCGCCGATCACCGCCAGCGCGCCGCTGCCGAAGCTCACCTCGGCCAGGAGCCGGACGATCTCGCGCAGGTACCGGCGCACCGCGCGCGGCACCCAGCCGAGCGCGCGCAGGAAGAACAGGATCTGGTCGCCGAGAGTGTCGAGGAAGCCCAGTCTGCGGTCGATGGCTTCGAGCACGCGCGTCGGGGTCGGGGTGGCCATCAGCTTCCCTTCGGCGGCACGAGCTGGAGGTACACCGTGGTGAGGATCAGGTTCAGCACGAACAGCAGCAGGAACGTGATGACGACGGACTGGTTCACCGCGTCGCCCACACCCTTCGGCCCGCCGCGCGGGTTCAGTCCCCGATACGACGCGACGACCGCGGCCACGAAACCGAACAACAGCGCCTTGATCTCGCTGATCCACAGGTCCGGCAGCTGCGCCAGCGCGGAGAAACTCGCCAGGTACGCACCCGGTGTGCCGCCCTGCATGATCACGTTGAAGAAATAGCCGCCGAGGACGCCGACCACGCTGACCATGCCGTTGAGGAACACCGCGACGCCCATCGCGGCCAGCACTCGCGGCACGATCAGCCGCTGGATCGGTGAAACCCCCAGCACCTCCATCGCGTCGATTTCCTCGCGGATGGTGCGCGAACCGAGATCGGCGCACATCGCACTGCCGCCCGCGCCCGCGATCAGCAGCGCGGTCACGATCGGGCTGGCCTGCTGGATGATCGCGAGCACGCTCGCCGCTCCGGTGAACGACTGCGCGCCGATCTGCGTGGTCAGCGACCCGATGTGCAGCGCGATCACCGCACCGAACGGGATCGACACCAGCGCCGTCGGCAGGATCGACACGCTCGCGATGAACCAGAACTGCTGCACGAGTTCGCGGAACTGGAACGGACGGCGGAACGTCAACCGGACGACGTCAAGCCCCAGTGCGTAGAGCCGGCCGGTCTGGTGCAATGCCGCGGCGCCGGGAAACGCCATCGCCCGACCTCCCAGCGATTTCCGGGCACGGCGGAATGCCCGCCGAACGTCCGTTCCGGTGCTGATCCGTTTGGCGGACCGGTCCGGAAGGAAAACGTCGGCGGGGTTACCGTGCGGTTTCGTTACTGGTCAGTACGCTAACGAGGGCCTTGCCCGCAGACAAGAACTTGCCCCGGTCCGCGGGGTCACGGCGGCGTAACCGCCGAATTCTTGTGCGGTTGTGACAACTGCCGGGAATGCGGTTGTCAGCACCGGAAAATAAATACCGGTGCGGCGGTTTCCGGAGATTTCAGCGGGCGAGCCAGCGGTGCAGGGAAGCGGTGAGCGCCTCGGGTGCGTCGAGCTGGACGAGGTGTCCGGCCGAACGGACTAATTCCAGTCCGGCACCCGGAATCATGCCGGCGAGCCGGTGCGCGCGGTCGACCGGGATCCAGGTGTCCTCAGTGCCCCAGACAATGTGCGTGGGCACACTGACGTCGCGGTAGCGCGGCTCGATTTCGTCGGTGTAGCGCTGATCGGCCTGCGCGATCTGCCGGTAGAACGCCGCTTGCCCAGCCTCGCCGAGCCACGGCGCGACGAGCATGTCGTGCGCTTCCGCGGGCAACGGACGATGGGCGGCACCGGCGATGTACTCCCGCACCAGCGCTTCGTGCAGATTCGGCGGCAGCTGCGCGAACACGGCTGCGTTCTCCGCCACCAAACGGAAGAACTCCGAACCCCACGGCGCGAGCGCGACGACGTCCACCAAGGCCAGCGACCGGTAAGCCGCGCCGTGCAACAGAAACGCGCGCAGGCTG
This sequence comes from Amycolatopsis sp. NPDC054798, assembly GCF_053611505.1. Lineage (NCBI taxonomy): Bacteria > Bacillati > Actinomycetota > Actinomycetes > Pseudonocardiales > Pseudonocardiaceae > Amycolatopsis > Amycolatopsis sp. NPDC054798. The sequence continues at coordinate 72,839 of NZ_JBSHAM010000026.1, forward strand.
ACCGCGCCGCCGTAGTCGTGCGCCACCACGTCCGGCTCTTCGAGCCCCCAGTGGTCCAGCAGCGCGGCGAAAGTCTCGCCCTGCGCGGCCAGCGAAACGTCCTGGCCTTCAGCCATCGTGGAACTGCCGTAGCCCGGCATGTCCCACAGGTACACGGTGAAGTCAGCCGCGAACGTCGACGCGATCGGCTCCCACAGCTTCGACGACCACGGCGTGCCGTGGCAGAAGACCAGCGGCGGCCCCGAACCCTGCCGGGACCACCGCACCCGCTGCCCGTGCTTCCCTTGCCAGTCGAAGATCTCCATCAGCGCTTCAAATCAGCGACGATCTCGTACGAGCGCACCCGGTCCTCGTGGCCGTGCACCATCGTGGTGATCATCAGCTCGTTCGCGTCGGTGTCGGCCAGCAGCTGGTCCAGTCCCTTCCGGACGGTCTCCGGCCCGCCGACGATGCTCGACCCGAACCGCTCGGCGAGGAACGCGCGGTCCATTTCGGTGTACGGGTACTCGGCGGCGTCCTCCGGCGTCGGCAGCGCGATCGGACGGCCGCGGCGCAGGCTGAGGAAGGTCAGCCCGCTCGGCCCGGCCAGATACTCCGCGCGCTCGTCGGTCTCGGCGGCGATCACCTGCACGCCCAGCATCACGTACGGCTCGGAAAGCACCTCGGACGGACGGAAGTTCTCGCGGTACAGCCGAACCGCCGGCAGCGTGTTCTCGGCCGCGAAGTGGTGCGCGAAGGAGAACGGCAGCCCCAGCTGTCCGGCCAGCTGCGCGCTGAAACCGGACGAACCCAGCAGCCACACCGGCGGCTTGTTGCCCTCGGCGGTGACCGCGTTGACGCCGCGCGCCGCGTCCGGCTCGAAGTAGCCGATGAGTTCCATCAGGTGCTCGGGGAAGTTCTCCGCGGACAGCCCGCCCGGCCCGCGCAGCGCGAGCGCGGTGCGCTGGTCGGTGCCAGGGGCGCGGCCGATGCCGAGGTCGATCCGGCCCGGGTGGAACGCCTCCAGCGTGCCGAACTGCTCGGCCACCACGAGCGGCGCGTGGTTCGGGAGCATGATCCCGCCGGAGCCGACGCGGATGGACTCGGTGGCGTCCGCGACGTGCCCGATCAGCACCGCCGTGGCCGAGCTGGCGATGCCCGGCATGTTGTGGTGCTCGGCGAGCCAGTACCGGTGATAGCCCAGCCGCTCGGCGTTGCGGGCGAGATCGAGCGTGTTGCGCAGCGCCTCGCCGACCCCCTTCCCTTCGGAAACGGGGGACAGGTCGAGCACGGACAGCGGCACGTCAGGCAGGGAAGTCACGTACAGCAGTAACGCGCGCGGCCGCGATTCCCTTCCCGGCTTACGCGTGCGGCAGCCAGTCCGGGTTCGAGGCCAGCACGATCAGCTGCTGCGTCGCCCGGGTGAGCGCGACGTACAGCACCCGCCGCCCGGTCGAGGACTCGGTGACCAGGTCCATCGGCTCGACCAGCACGACCGCGTCGTACTCGAGGCCCTTCGAATCGAGGGACCCGACCACCTTGAGCCGCTCGTCGGACTGCCCGGTCAGCCAGCCTTCGACCTCTTCGACGCGGTCCATGGCAGTGATCACACCGACCGTGCCCTCGACCGCGCCGAGCAGTTCCTTCGCCGCGGTCTGCGTCGCCGTCGCCAGCGCGGCCTGATCGACCGGCCGGACCTCCGGCTCGATTCCGGTGGTGCGCACGGCCTTGGGCAGTTCGTCGGCCTGCGCGTGGCCGGCCACGACCTTCGCCGCCAGGTCGAAGATCTCCGCCGAGTTCCGGTAGTTCGTGCGCAGCGTGAAGCGCCGTCGTGTGGTTTTCACGCCGAACGCCTGGTCGCGTGCCTGCGCGGCCTCGTCCGGGTCCGGCCACGAACTCTGCACCGGGTCGCCGACCACGGTCCAGCTCGCGTACTTGCCGCGCCGGCCGACCATCCGCCACTGCATCGGCGAAAGGTCCTGCGATTCGTCGACGACCACGTGCGAGTACTCGTCGTAGTGCTCCGGACGGTGCGGTGCGCCTCCGGAACTGCCGCGCTCCGGGGCCGCCTCGATCACCGTCTGGCGACGGCGGCGCTTCGGCTCCGGCCCGACCAGCACGCGCAACTCGTCCAGCAACGCGACGTCGGCTACCGACCAGCCGCGCGAACGGTCCGCGAAATCGGCCGACAGCAAGCTGATCTCGTTCCGGTTCAGGATGCCCTTCGACGCCGCGGCCATCCGCTTCTCGGCGCCGAGCCACTTGAGCACCTGCGCCGGGTACAGCACCGGCCACCACACGACGAGGAAGCGGTGGAAGTCGATGCGCTCGCCGAGATCGTTGATCAGCTCCGCGCGGTCGATCTCCTTGCCGTCCGCCTTCGCGTACTCCTCGGCCTTGTCCGCCAGCGCGGCCAGCAACAGCTCTGCCGCGCGTACGCGCGAACGGTTCGGCGGCGCGCCCTGCGTGTGCGCCTTGCGCCGCACCTTCTCCAGCTCGCGCGCGGTGAGCTTCAGGACTTCGCCGCGGTAAACGATCTTCAGCTCTGCCGGTGCTTCGGGCGGGGTGTCGCGCAACGCGCGCAGAAGCACCTTTCGCATCCGCAGCGAACCCTTGATGGCGGCTAGCGCGGCTGTGTCCTGTCGCGTCGCTTCGAGACCGTCGAGCACTTCGCCGAGCGCGCGCAGCTCTACGTTCGTTTCGCCCATCGACGGCAACACGCGCGAGATATACGTCGTGAAGACGCCCGAGGGGCCGATCACCAGCACGCCCGCGCCGCCGAGCTGACGGCGGTGCCGGTACAGCAGGTACGCGGCACGGTGCAGCGCGACGGCCGTCTTGCCGGTACCCGGACCGCCAGTGATCTCGGTGACCCCGCGCCACGGCGCGCGGATGACCTCGTCCTGTTCCTTCTGGATCGTGGCCACGATGTCGCGCATCTTCTCGCCGCGCGAGCGGCCGAGCGCGGCCATCAGCGCGCCCTCGCCGACGATCTGCATGTCCTCGGGCACGGCGTCGGCGATGAGCACGTCGTCGTCCACGTCCAGCACCGTCTGCCCGGAGCAGCGGATCACCCGGCGGCGCACGACGTCCATCGGTTCTTCGGCGGTGGCCTGGTAGAACGCGGCGGCGGCGGGCGCGCGCCAGTCGGTGACCAGATTGTCGAACTCGGTGTCGCGGATGCCGAGACGGCCCACGTAGATGTGCTCGCGGTCGAGGTGGTCGAGCCTGCCGAAGACCAGGCCCTCGTACTCGGCGTCGAGCGTCTGCAGGGTCTGGTTCGCGTGGTAGACCATCATGTCGCGTTCGAACAGCATCGACGCCTGCTCGAAGATCGCTTCGCGCTGGGCGCCTTGGCCGAGCTCGTAGCCCTTGGCCCGCATCGCCTCGGCCTGGGTCCGCAGCTCGGCGAGCCGCGTGTAGACCCGGTCGACGTGTGCCTGCTCGACGGCGATCTCAGCCCGTCTCACCCGGGGTTCCGACACGCAACGCTCCCTTGAACACCATGACTTCGCCTCTGGAGGGCGAAGAACGACTCTACGCGCCCGCGCGCGCGGGTTCGGCAAGTCCTGCCCAACGCCACATCGCGACCTTGGGCGAAGATGGCCGGGTGACGAGGATCGTGGCCGGGACGGCGGGCGGACGGCGGCTGAAGGTGCCGCCCAAAGGCACCCGTCCGACGTCGGAGCGCGTACGGGAAGCGCTGTTCAACGCCCTCGAAGTGGCCGGTGAGCTGGACGGGGCCCGTGTGCTCGACCTCTACGCCGGTTCGGGCGCGCTCGGCCTCGAAGCGCTTTCGCGCGGTGCCGCGGACGCGTGGTTCGTGGAAGCCGACCGTCGGGCGGCAGACGTGCTTCGCGGCAACGTTGCCGATTTGCGGCTAGGCGGCACAGTGCGAGCTGGCCAGGTCGAGACCGTGGTCGCCGCGCCCGCGCCGGCGCAGTTCGACGTGGTGCTCGCCGACCCGCCGTACGCGGTCGACGCTGCTTCGCTGGGCACCGTGCTCGCTTCGCTGCACAGTGGCGGCTGGCTCGCTGAAGGCGCGTTGGCAGTGATTGAACGGGCGGCGCGTGACGGTGCTCCAGACTGGCCGTCGACGTTCAAGCCGCTTCGCGACAAACGCTACGGCGACACGGCGCTGTACTGGGCGGAGTACGAGGGCTCATCTGAGGTGTGACGCAGTCGTCACGGGAGCGCGCGCGACGGCGTGGCTTGATAGCGTCCGCGCCATGCGGCGTGCGGTCTGTCCCGGTTCTTACGATCCGGCCACCAACGGACATCTCGACATCATCGAGCGGGCTTCGGCGCTCTTCGACGAGGTTGTCGTCGCGGTGGGGGTGAACAAGAGCAAGAAGGGCCTCTTCAGCGTCGAGGAACGCATGGAGATCCTGCGCGAGATCACCGCGAAGCTGCCGAACGTGCGCGTCGATTCGTGGCAGGGCCTGCTCGTGGACTACTGCCGCGAAAACGACATCGCCGCGGTCGCGAAGGGCCTGCGCTCGGTCAGCGACTTCGACTACGAGCTGCAGATGGCCCAGATGAACCGCGAGCTGACCGGTCTCGAAACGCTGCTGATGGCCAACAACCCGGCGTACGGCTTCGTGTCCAGCTCGCTGGTCAAGGAGATCGCGGCGCTCGGCGGCGACATCGAGAACCTCGTGCCGCCGGTGGTCCACGAACGCCTCCTCGCGGTCTACGCCAAACAGGACTGAGTACCGCGTCCGGCCGCAAGGCCAGTCCAGCGGCCGATTTAGCCTGAACGGATTACAGCCTTCGTCGGGACTTCGGCCGCGGCCTGAAGCTGTTCATCTCGCGTCATTCTGCAGACCACCCCATCGGGTTACCGTCCGAAAATGACCAACAACCGCAGCCGCATAGTCGGTGTCCTTTTCGCACTGCTGGTCGGTTTCCTGGGGTTCGGCACGGCCGCGGAGGCCGTCCCGCTGTCCCCGGCGGCGCCGGCGTCCGTGCAGCCGAAGCAGAACTCCTGTGGCGATCTGTCCGGCTTCACGCACGTCAAGCTGTCGGCGCTGCCCGCGCAGGCGACTGACACCTACAAGCTGATCCAGACGAACGGGCCGTTCCCGTACCCGAAGAACGACGGCGTGGTCTTCACCAACCGCGAGGGGATCCTGCCCTCCTGCGCGTCGAGCTACTACCACGAGTACACCGTGCCCACGCCCGGTTCGAGCAACCGCGGCACCCGCCGGATCGTGACCGGCCAGGGCGGCGAGTACTTCTACACCGGCGACCACTACGAGTCGTTCCAGGTCATCGACATCGACGGCGGCAGCACGCCGACCAAGTGCGGCGACCTGTCGAAGCTGAGCCCGGTCGGCTACTCGACGCTGTCCGCCGAGGCCAAGAAGGTCGTCGACGGCGTGCGCGCGGGCACCCTCAGCGACGGCACGACCTACCAGAACCGCGAGGGCGTCCTGCCCGCGTGCGACGCCGGCTATTACACGCTGTACGACGTCGGCTCGGAGGACCGCGTGATCTCCGGCGACGGTGGCGAACTCGTTTACACGCCGGACCACTACGCCACCTTCCAGAAGATCGATCTGAACGGCTGATTCCGGCGCGGCGGGGCGGCCTCACCCTCGGGTGAGGCCGCCCCTTCTGATCTGTGCCAGGACACGCCCGGTCGGGTGCTCGTTCACCGGTTCAGGCTGCGAAGCGGGCAGACTGGAAGCCAGTGATCGGGGAAACTGCTTGAGGGAGTTGCCGTGTACCGGGTTTTCGAGGCACTCGACGAGCTCGTCACGATCGTCGAAGAGGCCCGTGGGGTTCCCATGACGTCCAGCTGCGTGGTGCCCCGCGGCGACGTCCTCGAGCTGCTCGACGACGTCCGCGACGCGCTTCCCGGCGAAGTGGACGACGCGCAGGACGTCCTCGACAAACGCGACGACCTGCTGCTGGCCGCGCGCAAGGAGGCGGGGGAGACCGTCGCCAGCGCGAACGAGGAAGCCGAGCGGACGGTGTCGGACGCCACGTCCGAGGCCGAGCGCATCCTCGCCGACGCGCGCGCCCGCGCCGAGCAGATGCTGGGCGACGCGCACAACGAGGCCGAGCGCATGGTCGCCGGCGGGCAGGCCGAGTACCAGAACCTCACCGAACGGTCCCGCGCCGAGTCCGAGCGGATGATCCAGGCCGGCCGCGACGCCTACGACCGCGCGATCGAGGACGCCCGCGCCGAACAGGCCCGGCTCGTCTCGCAGACCGAGGTCGTGCAGGCCGCGCACGCCGAATCCGCGCGCATCGTGGACGAGGCGCACGCCGAAGCAGACCGCCAGCGCGCCGACTGCGACGCGTACGTGGACGGCAAACTGGCCGAGTTCTCCGAGCTGCTGGCCACCACGCTGCGCACCGTCGATTCGGGCCGCAACCACCTGCGCTCGCCTTCGACCGGGCACGGCGGCGGACGTTCGACGCTGTACGACTACCAGGTCTGACCAACCCCCTCGTGGGTGTTCCGGCCGGTCGGGACGGATGCCCGAGGCTGTCGGCGGGGCGAGCGCCCCAATGTGGCATTGGGTGCGTCAGATGCACCCAATGTGGCGTTCGGTGCGTCGCATGCACCCAATGCCACATTGGGGGCGCATGGCTGGCTGCGCACCCGGTGCTGCGGCCTCGTGCGTGCCGGCCGTGATCGGCACTCGTCAGGTCCGGCCACCTCCAACGAGGTTACGGGACACCAGGTCTGACCAGCCGCTCGAGCGACGTGCGCGGGGCCTGCGTACGCTGGTAGGCGATGTCCGAAAACCCTGCCCAGAACCCCCGCCCGGCGCAGCTCGACGACCGCAGCCCGTGGGTGGTCGACACCCGTGAGCTCGGCCGCCGCGCGGGACTCAGCCGGGAGCTGCGCCGCAGCGCGCCCGTGCCGACCTCGCTCGGCGTTCCCGGCGTGCTCGAAATCCGCGAAGGCGAGCCGGTCGACCTCGACCTGATGCTCGAATCCGTGGTCGAGGGCGTCCTCGTCACCGGCACCGCCTCGGCGGTCGCGACCGGCGAGTGCTCGCGCTGCCTCGACCCGGTCACCGAAGACCTCGAGGTCGAGCTCACCGAGCTGTTCGCGTACCCCGGTTCGGCCACCGAGGAGACCACCGACGAGGACGAGATTCCCCGTCTGGTCGACGACCGGATCGACCTCGAACCGACCGTCCGCGACGCCGTGGTGCTGGCGCTTCCGCTCGCCCCGCTGTGCCGCGAGGACTGCCCGGGACTGTGCATCGAATGCGGCGTCAAGTGGGCCGATCTCGAGCCCGGACACGGGCATGAGAAGATAGACCCTCGGTGGGCCGCGCTGGTCGAGCGATTCGACGAGAACGCGGGCGAAAAGCCTGCGCACGGCTCCGGAGAGCAAGCCTGACGAGCGTCCAGCTCGATCCGGGAGAAGTAAGTTCGCTCGCATCCGCGAGCAGACCGTTTGAAGGAGATCTACTCGTGGCCGTCCCGAAGCGGAAGATGTCGCGATCCAACACGCGCTCCCGCCGCAGCCAGTGGAAGGCGGCTCCGGTTCAGCTGGTGCCCTGCTCCAACCGCGCCTGCCGCCAGCCGAAAATCCAGCACGTCGCTTGCCCGGCTTGCGGCCAGCACAACGGCCGCCAGGTCGTCGAGCCCGCCTGAGCGGGCAGCCGACCATGGGGGGTAAGCCCGTCGGAGGACCCGCGGCCGATCCCGCATCGCTGCTCGAGGCGCTCGGGGTCGTTCTCGACCCCGAGCTGCTCCGTCTTTCGCTCACCCACCGCTCGTACGCCTACGAGCACGGCGGCTTGCCGCCGAACGAGCGACTGGAGTTCCTCGGAGACGCGGTGCTCGGCCTCGTCGTCACCGACCACCTCTACACCACCCACCCCGACCTGCCCGAGGGCCAGCTCGCGAAGCTGCGCGCCAGCGTCGTCAACATGCACGCGCTGGCGGGCGTCGCGCGCGGGCTCGGCGAGGGCGGGCTCGGGGCGCATCTGCTGCTGGGCAAGGGCGAAGAGCTCACCGGCGGCCGGGACAAGGCGAGCATCCTCGCCGACGGTCTCGAAGCCGTCATCGGCGCCACGTACCTCGCGCACGGCATCGAGGTCGCGCGCAAGCTCGTGCACCACCTCTTCGACGGGTTGCTGGCCGAGGCTCCGCTGCGCGGGGCAGGCCTCGACTGGAAGACCAGCCTGCAGGAGCTGACCGCCTCCGGCGGACTCGGCGTGCCCGAGTACCGCGTCGAGGACAGCGGTCCCGACCACCGCAAGGAATTCACCGCCACCGTGCTGGTGGCGGGCCGCGCGCTGGGCGAGGGCAACGGCACCACGAAGAAGGAAGCCGAGCAGAAGGCCGCGGAGACCGCTTGGCGTGCGCTGTCGAAGGAACTCGGCACGGGCGACGACGAGAGCTGACGCGTTTTCTCTTCCCGGGGCTGGTTGGCGAGGTTCGCTGATCAGCCCCGTTTTGTGCGCCGGAGGTCCTGGTCCCCGGTTCCGGCTGTGCCCGCTGGTTCTCAAGGGGCGGCGCCTGCCCCGTTTTTGTCAGGGGTGGCAGGCAGAATGAGCGCATGCCAGAACTACCCGAGGTCGAGGTCGTCCGCGCCGGCCTCGAAGCGCACGTCGCCGGTCGCACCGTCCGGGCTGTCGAGGTGCTGCACGACCGCGCCATCCGGCGGCACGCGCAAGGAGCCGCCGACTTCACCGGACGGCTCGCCGGAGTCACCATCGAGGCGGCCCGGCGGCGCGGCAAGTACCTGTGGCTGGAGTTGTCGGACGGCGAGGCGGTGCTGGCGCATCTCGGCATGAGCGGCCAGATGCTGGTGCAGGCCGAGGACGCGCCGGACGAGAAACACCTGCGCGTCCGGGTCCGGTTCGCGGACGACGGACCGGAGCTGCGGTTTGTCGACCAGCGCACGTTCGGCGGCCTGGCGCTGGACGATCTGGTCGAGGTCGACGGCGACAGCCTGCCCGGCACCATCGCGCACATCGCCCGGGATCCGATGGACCCGAAATTCGATCCGGAGGCCGCGGTGCGCGCGCTGCGTTCGCGGCGCACCGAGGTGAAACGCGCGCTGCTCGACCAGACGCTGGTGTCCGGCGTCGGCAACATCTACGCCGACGAGGCGTTGTGGCGTTCCAAACTGCATTGGTCGCGTCCCACCGAGAAACTCACTGCGGCACAAGGACGAACGCTGCTGTCCGCGGCCAGCGACGTGATGTCGGCGGCACTGCTGGCGGGCGGCACGTCGTTCGACGCGCTTTATGTGAACGTCAACGGACAGTCGGGCTACTTCGAGCGCTCGCTCGACGCGTACGGCCAGGAAGGCATGCCGTGCCGCCGGTGCGGTTCGCCGATCCGGCGGGAGCCGTTCATGAACCGGTCGTCGTTTTCGTGCCCGCGGTGCCAGCGACGGGCGCGGGCCGCTTAGCCGTACGGAGCCGGGCGAAAACCAAGCCGGCAACGGTGATCGCGAGCGAGAGCCAAGCGAACCAGTCGCCGAAACGGGTGTGGAACGTCTGGCCGGGACCGGCCGGAACGTCGGCGGTGACCGCCGTGAACGGGGCCGGGCCGCCGGTGCGGGCTTCGCCGAGGACGCGGCCGTAGCCGTCGGACAGCATCAGGCTGCCGTTCGCGTCGGAGAGCGCGATCGACTGTCCGCTTTCGACCCCCCGGAGCAGCGCGTTGCGGGTGTGCTGCCAGCCGCCCTCGTCGTTGCTGCCCGGCGGGACCGCCAGTTCCGCCGGGATGGCGAGGATCCGCGAACCGGCGGCGGCGTAGTCGCGGCTGGGGGAGGCGAATGTGGTGTCGCCGCAGATCACCAGGCCGGTCGGGATCTTCGCGCCGGGGGCGAAGACCAGGTCCCGGCCCGGCGGGCTCACCAGGTCGTGGTGCTTCAGGTACCGCGCGGGCGGGGCGCCGTCGGCGGGGAAGGCCAGCGCGTAGTCGTAGTTGTGCTTGCCCGGCCGGTCGTAGTACTCGAAACCGACCACGATCGCCGCGCCCCGGTCTTTGGCCGCGCGCCGCATCGGCTCCACCAGAGCGGCAGGCCATTCCTCTTCGGCGCTGAACGCGGCTTCGGGCAAGACGACGAGCTGCACGCCGTCCGGCATGGCTGAGATCTGCTGGAGGTAGTCCCGCACCAGAGCGCGGCCTTTCGCGGTACCGAGTTCAGGACCCCAGTGATAGCCAGCGTTTTGCGTGATCGCGGCCATCCGCACGGACGGGCCGCCCGTACCGGACAGCCGCAGCGCTCCGCCGCCAAGGCACAGAGCCAGAATGACCGCGGCGACGACACCGGTGCGGAGCCGGGAAGCCCCGGGCGCGCACATCGCGGCGACCGCGCAAGCGGGCAGCAGCACCAGGAACTCGACACCCCACATTCCGGCCCACGACGCGGTTTGCAGCACGAGCGGCGCGTCGCCCTGGTCGTTGGCGAGGGAACCCATCATCCCCATCGGGTTCAGCACGGTGATCAGGTAAACGAGCGCGGTCCACGCCGCCGGTGCGGCCAGGCTGGCCAGCAATGTCCGGCGTCGGCGCACCAGCGCCCAGAAAAGCCAGACCGTGAACGTGAACACCAGCGACATACCGATATCGATGGCGGCCCCGAACGGCCACAGCGGTTCGTCGCCGGAATGTGCTTGGTAGGCCCACATATTCGCAGTGCCGAGCAAGAAGGCACCGAAAGCGGTGCCCGCGGTGGTCCAGCCGCCAGCTCGGGTTGCCAGCAGCAGCACGGGAAACGGCGCGAGCCAGGTCAGTGCGGCGATCGGCGCGAGCCCGGTGCCGAAGTAGAAGAGCACTGCCGAAGACAGCAGCGCGAGTGGGATCTGCCAGCGGGCATTACGTTCTGAGGCCATCGAAAATCCTCCGGGAGGTACGTCGGCACAGCGCGCGGAACTCGGGTTCGGACGCCCCCATCCGGCCGGCGAGATAGTGCAGCACCATGCCTTGCGTCTGAGTGCTGACGGTCAGCGCGGCTTCCAGCGGATCGTCGGTACGCAGCACGCCGTCGCGCATGCCGTCTTCGATCAGCCGGACCAGCGCGGTGAACGGCGGCGAACCGGATTCGCGGAAACCGTCCGGGTACAGCCGGGCCCGCGCCCAGCTGTCGGTCATCAGGAAGCGGTACAGATGCGGCTGGCCGAGGGCGAAATCCAGGAACCGGTCCAGCAGCGCGTCGAAGCGGTCGAGCCATTCGCCGTCCGGCTCCGGGTCTTTCCACGCCGCGCCCAATTCCCGGCCGGTGGCGTCGGCGACCGCGCGCAACAGGACCTCGCGGTTCTCGTAATGCCGGTAGATCGCCATCGCGGTGACTCCGGCGGCTTCGGCGACCCGGCGCATGCTGACTGCCTCCGCGCCCTCGGCGGCGATGATCTCGCGCGCCGCCGACGCGAGCCGTTCGGCTGTCGGAATCTCGACCATGTCTACACCGTAGACCACAATGTCTACGGTGTATACCCGACCGTTTGTCTCCCGCTGACCTGGCAGGAGGGGCAGAGCTGCCGCCGGATGGCGGTCCGCTGCGCACACTACTGCGCTATGCGTGGTAGCTTCTCTCGCGCAGGACCGGGGGAAGGAACGCCGTGGAGATCAGTCAGCTGCTCAAGGGAGTGCTGGACCTCGCGGTGCTCGCGGTGCTGCGCGACGACGACGGGTACGGCTACGACGTGCTGCGAAGACTTCGCGTCGCCGGCCTGGAGGAGGTCGGGGACGCATCGGTGTACGGCACGCTGCGGCGGCTGTACAAGGCGGGATTGCTGACGTCGTACGTGGTCCCGAGCGAAGAGGGCCCGCACCGCAAGTACTACAGCTTGAACGACCGGGGCAGGGCGCGGCTCGCTGAATCGGCGCGCACGTGGCACAGCTTCGCGTCCACTATGGACAGTTTGGTGAAAGAGCGGGCCTGACTTCGCGGGCAGGCGCGACCGCGGCGGCACGTCCGCGGCACGAATCGGGGAGAGGCAGCATGAGCACGGACAAGCCGACGGCCGCGCGGGTGTACCTGTCGAGGGTGCGCACCGCGCTCGCGGATCTGCCCGCGAACGAGATCGAGGAACTGCTCGAGGACGTCCGGCCGCAGCTGGCCGAGATGGAGTCGGAACTCGGGGCGGCGGCGCGGGTCGAGGACCTCGTCGCGCGGCTCGGCACTCCGGAGAGCTACGCGGCCGAACTGCGGGCGTCCGGCGGCTACCCGCCCGCTCCGGCGGCTCCGGAAACGGCCGCCGCGACCGAGGTGCTCCCGACGGCCAAGCCGGGACGGATCGGACCGCGGCTCGCCTTGTGGGGTTTGGTGTTCTGCGCGGCGGGGACGGCGATGGTCGCGTTCTCGGCCGCGGTGCGTTTCGATCCCGAGGTGCTGATCGGGATGCTCGCGCTGGCCCCGGTGTTCGCGGTGAGCGTGGTGTTCCTGTTGCTGCGCGGGGTCGATTCGATCCGGGACCTGCCGGAGGCCGTCCGTGCGCGGGCGATGGTGAAGTCGATGCGGGAGGACCGCTCCGCCGAACGCGCGCTCGCCTATGTGAATTCGCTGAAGCCGGCGTGGTGGGTGGTCTGCGCGTTCGGGCTGCTGGCGTTCGGGCTGCTGCTGATGATCCGGGATCTGCACGCGGTGCTGCTGCTGCCGGTGCTGCTCGTCGGCGCGGGCCTGGTGATGTGGGCGGGCCCGCGGATCAAGGTCGACGGCCGGATGCTGTGGATCGCGGTGCCGGTGTCGGCGTTCGTGGTGGGCAGCGCGTTCGGCGGTCTCGGCGCGGCGGTCCACCTTGTCCGGGACCGGACGTACTCGTCGAATTCCACCCCGGTGTACGCCTCGTCGATGTACGAGGACAGCCACGGCAACGAGGCGCTGCGCTACGGCTCGCACGAACTGAGCAACCTGTACGCCTTCGACGCGAACGGCAAGCCGCTCGAGAACGTCTACCTGTACGACGACCTCGGCCGTCCGCTCACGATCACGCGCTACGGCTGCGAAAAGGACACCGGCACGAGCCAGATGACCGGAAAGGACAACCAGTTCCCGCGGCCGAAGGTCGTCGAGGGAGTGCAGGACAACCACGGGAATGTCAACGGCTACAACGGTTATCGCGGGTACTGCCGGGAGGACGCGGGGATGCCGTTCGCGGCGGTGATCCCGAAGGCTCCGGCGACGTCCGGGACGCCGGTGCCGCCGACTGCTCCGGCTGCTTCGACTGCTCCGACGAAGGCCGCTCCGCCGACCAGGTAGGAGCTGCTGGGGAGGAGAGGCCGGGGCTGCTCTCGCTCGTCGGCTCACGAGACTCGGCCAGCGCTCACGAGATCCGGCCAGGCCCGCGAGACTCGGCCAGGACCTGCGAGGTCCGGCCAGTGCTCGCGAGACTTGGCCAGCGCTCGCGAGGTCCGGCCAGAACCCGCGAGATCCGGCCAGCACCGCGGCATCCCGCAGCCCTAGCCGACGCAGAGCGCAGTCCCTGCCCGGCGCGGGCCCTCGGCAAGGGCTCCGCTTCGCGAACCGGGCCTGCAAACGCCGGACCCGGGTCCGGCCAGGCCGGTTCACCGCCGCGTTCGCGGTCCGTCCCCCGCCGGGCTCCCCAGCCTGTCTCACGCGCGATCACCCCCCCCGGAACGCAAACCGGGCGCCCCGGCCGCGAACGGCCCGGGCACCCGGGAGGCGAGTGCCGGAACTCAGTGGTTGAACGCCGAGCGCGCGGCCAGGTCCGCCAGCAGCTGGCGGCCCTTCTCGGCGTTGCGCGGCTGCGACAGCACGTCGTAGCGCTGCGCCACCAGCTGGCTCTGCGAGATGAAGCCGCGCTTGTTGCGGTTCGCCGCGTAGCCCAGTGCGCCGAAGGCCACGTTGAACACGACACCCGCGGCGAGGCCGAGCACGATGGACAGCAGTCCGGCGGCCGGGTTGAGCATGCTCAGCACCAGGCCGAGGAACAGGCCGAACACCGCGCCGGACATGGCCGCGCTGCTGAGCATCCGGCTCCAGCTCATTTTGCCCGCGATGCGCTCGACGAGCATCGGCTGGACGCCGACGATGGTGACGTCGGCGACCGGGAAGTCAGCGTGCGCGAGGTGGTCGACGGCCTGCTGGGCCTGTTCGTAGGACTCGTACGACCCGATCGGCCACCCGGTGGGCAGCGTCGGGAGCTGCGGCCGCGCCTGCTGCTGGCTGAACGTGGTCTGCGTGAATGCTTCAGTCATCCCTCTCACCTCTCTTGCCCGGTCCAACGCGCGAGGCGGCGGATTTGGTCCCGGACGCACCGGATTCACAGTATCTTCTCAGCCGGGCAACCCGGACATAGCAGGCGCCACCTGGGTGAGGCTGACGACGCGCGCAGTTAAAGGTATAAGAATGTACCTTTCAGCGGATTGACCCTGGCAGAACAGCCCGGTAAGAAGAACCCGCAAAGGACCTGATCCGAACCTTTGGGGCGATGCGATGGCGGCCAGGCGAGGAATGCTCACGCTCGAAGATCTCCGCGAACGGGTGACGGCGGGCACGATCGACACGGTGCTGGTCGCGCTCACCGACATGCAGGGACGGCTCCAGGGCAAGCGCTGTTCGGCGGAGTACTTCCTCGAAGAGGTCGTCGGCCACGCCACCGAGGCGTGCAACTACCTGCTCGCGGTGGACGTCGACATGAACACCGTCGACGGCTACGACATCTCGTCCTGGCAGAGCGGCTACGGCGACTTCGTGCTCCGGCCGGATTTCGCGACCCTGCGGGAGATTCCGTGGCAGGAGGGCACCGCGCTGGTGCTCGCGGACGTCGAGCGCGTGCAGGGCGGCCCGGTTTCCGTTTCGCCGCGCCAGGTGCTGCGCCGTCAGCTCGACCGGCTCGCCGAGCACGACCTGAAGGCGTACGTGGGCACCGAACTCGAGTTCATCGTGTTCGACGACTCCTACGAAACAGCGTGGGACAAGCGCTACCACGACCTCAAACCGTCCAATCAGTACAACGTCGACTACTCCATGCTCGGCACCGCGCGCATCGAGCCGCTGCTGCGCCGGATCCGCAACGGCATGGCGGGTGCGGGCCTGTACCCGGAGTCGGCGAAGGGTGAGTGCAACCCGGGTCAGCACGAGATCGCCTTCCGTTACGCCGAAGCGCTCGCGACGTGCGACAACCACGGCATCTACAAGAACGGTGCGAAGGAAATCGCCGCGCAGGAGGGCAAGAGCCTCACCTTCATGGCGAAGTACAACGAGCGCGAAGGCAACTCCTGCCACATCCACCTGAGCCTGCGCAGCAAGTCCGGCGAAGCGGTGCTTCCCGGCGACGGCGACCACGGCTTCTCGAAGCTGATGCAGCACTTCCTCGCCGGACAGCTGGAAGCGTTGCGCGAGCTGACGTACTTCTTCGCCCCGAACATCAACTCCTACAAGCGTTACGTCCCTGGCAGCTTCGCGCCGACAGCGATCGCGTGGGGCACGGACAACCGTACGTGCGCGTTGCGGGTTGTCGGGCACGGTGACGGGTTGCGCGTCGAGAACCGCGTACCCGGCGGAGACGTGAACCCGTACCTCGCTGTCGCCGCGATGATCGCTGCTGGGCTGCACGGCATCGAGAACGAACTGCCGTTGGAGCCTGAGTTCGTAGGCAACGCGTACGCGTCCGACAAACCCACTGTGCCGGTCACGCTTGCTGAAGCGGCTGAAGTCCTCGACGGAAGCCGTATCGCGCGAGATGCCTTCGGCACCGATGTAGTTGACCATTACCTCAACGCCGCGCGGATCGAGCGCGAAGCGTACGAGCGAGCTGTGACCGATTGGGAGCGCATCCGTGGTTTCGAACGACTCTGACCCACCTGTCATCGGGCTCAGCACTTACTCGGAACAGGCGAAGTTCCTGGCCTGGGACACCGAAGCGACGCTGCTGCACCGCGTGTACGCGGACTGCGTGGTCAAGGCGGGCGGGATTCCGGTGTTGCTGCCGCCAGTGAGCACGAACTACGACGCGCTCGTCGGCCGCATCGACGGTCTCGTCCTCACCGGTGGCGCGGACGTCGAACCCAGCCGTTACGACCAGGAACCGCACCCGGCGACGTACATCCGCCCGGAGCGCGACGCGTTCGAGTTCGGCCTGTTCGCGGCGGCGCGTGCGGCCGGGAAGCCGGTGCTCGGGGTATGTCGCGGGTTGCAGGTGATGAGCGTCGCGCTCGGCGGCACGCTCTCGCAGCACCTGCCGGAAACCTTGGGCGAGGCAACGCATCAGCCGGCTCCGGCGACGTTCGGCACCAGCACGGTCAACCTGGTCGACGGCACGCGAGCGGCGGCGATTCTCGGCGAGGAAACAAAAGTCCAGTGTTACCACCATCAGGCGATAGACCGGCTCGGCTCCGGTCTGATCGCGTCCGGGCACGCGGCGGACGGGACGGTCGAGGCCGCCGAGTTGCCGGGGGAGTTCGTGCTCGGCGTGCAGTGGCATCCGGAGCAGGATAGCGACGACGTCCGGCTGTTCGCCGCGCTGGTGAACGCCGCGCAGGAGGGGAAATGACGACGTTCGAGGTGCGCAACCCGGCGACCGCGGAAGTGGTGCGCCAGGTCGAGTTGACCACCGAAGCGGAGACCGACGCCGCGATCGCCCGCGCGCACGCCGCGTTCCCCGCCTGGCGGGCGGTCGCCCCGGGCGATCGGGCGAGGCTGCTGCGCCGGTTCGCGGACGCGGTCGACGCCGACCTGGAGAACCTCGCCCGGCTGGAGGTCGAGAACTCCGGGCACACCATCGGCAACGCCCGCTGGGAAGCGGGCAACGTGCGCGACCTGCTCGAATACTCCGCCGGCGCGCCGGAACGGCTGCTGGGCAAGCAAATCCCGGTCGACGGCGGCGTCAACGTGACCTTCCACGAGCCCCTGGGCGTGGTCGGCGTGATCGTGCCATGGAACTTCCCGATGCCGATCGCGGGCTGGGGCTTCGCACCGGCGCTCGCCGCGGGCAACACGGTCGTGCTCAAACCGGCCGAACTGACCCCGCTCACCGCGCTGCGGCTGGCCGAACTCGCTCGCGAAGCCGGTATCCCGGAGGACGTCTTCCAGGTGCTGCCGGGCAAGGGATCCGTTGTTGGGCAACGGTTTGTCACGCATCCGGCAGTGCGCAAGGTCGTGTTCACCGGTTCCACCGAGGTCGGCAAGCAGGTGATGGCCGGCTGCGCGGCGCAGGTGAAACGGGTAACGCTGGAGCTGGGCGGCAAGAACGCGAACATCGTGTTCGCCGACGCCGACCTGGAAAAGGCTGCGGCGACCGCGCCATACGGGGTGTTCGACAACGCCGGGCAGGACTGCTGTGCGCGTTCGCTGATCCTGGTGCAGGACACCGTTTACGACCGGTTCCTCGAACTGTTGGAACCCGCGGTGCAGGGCGTGGTGGTCGGCGATCCATGCGACGAGAAGACCGAGATGGGGCCGCTGATTTCTGCGGACCACCACGCCAAAGTCTCCTCCTACGTCACTGAGCAGACGCCGGTCGCCTTCCGCGGCAGCGCGCCGTCCGGGCCGGGGTATTGGTTCGCGCCGACCGTCGTGCTCCCGCCGGGGCTGGACGATCCGCTGGCCCGCGACGAGATCTTCGGCCCGGTCGTCGCGGTGGTCCGCTTCCGCGACGAGGCCGAGGCGGTGCGGATGGCCAACGACACCGAATACGGCCTGTCCGGTTCGATCTGGACCCGCGACGTCGGCCGCGCCTTCCGGGTCGCGCGCGGCGTCGAATCCGGGAACCTGTCGGTGAATTCGCACTCGTCGGTCCGCTACTGGACGCCCTTCGGCGGCTTCAAGCAGTCCGGCCTCGGCCGTGAGCTGGGCCCGGACGCCGCCGCTGCTTTCACCGAAACCAAGAACGTTTTCCTGAGCATTGAAAACACGGAGGAATGACCCACGATGGTGCAGCGTTTTGACGGCCGCGTCGCGGTGATCACCGGCGGCGCGAGCGGCATCGGCCTCGCCACCGCCAAGCGGCTGGCCAGCGAAGGCGCGAAGGTGGTGATCGGCGACGTCGCGCCGGAGCCGGGCAAGGCGGCCGCCGACGCGGTGGGCGGGGCCTTCGTCCAGGTCGACGTCACCGACGCGGACCAGGTCGAAGCCCTTTTCCAGACGACGGTCGACGAGTTCGGCGCGGTCGACGTCGCGTTCAACAACGCGGGCATCTCGCCGCCCGAGGACGATTCGATCCTCACCACCGGCATCGATGCCTGGGAGAAGGTGCAGCGGGTCAACCTGACCTCGGTGTACCTGTGCTGCAAGGCCGTGTTGCCGCACATGCAGCGCCAGGGCCGCGGTTCGATCGTGAACACCGCGTCGTTCGTGGCCGTGATGGGGGCCGCGACGTCGCAGATTTCCTACACCGCTTCGAAGGGCGGCGTGCTCGCCATGACGCGCGAGCTGGGCGTGCAGTTCGCGCGCGAGAACATCCGGGTCAACGCGCTGTGCCCGGGGCCGGTCAACACTCCGCTGCTGAAGGAACTGTTCGCTAAAGACCCGGAGCGCGCGGCCCGGCGTTTGGTGCACGTTCCGGTCGGCCGTTTCGCCGAGCCGGAGGAGATCGCCGCCGCAGTGGCCTTCCTGGCGAGCGACGACGCCAGCTTCATTACCGCCGCGCAGTTCCTGGTAGACGGCGGTATCTCCGGCGCGTATGTAACCCCGCTGTGACTGTCCGTGAAGGGCTCCTTGAGGGAATCTGAGTCCCTCAAGGAGCCCTTCACGGACCTTTGACAAGGGGGTGTGGCGTAGGCCGGGAGCGGTAGACTGGCGCGTGAAGCGGCAGGTAGAGTGGCCGCCACCACGTGCTGTACCTCTAACTGAACACAGGGCCGTTCGAGCCGGAGCGGGAGAGTCCCATGCGAGCAGTGGGACACCGAAGGAGCAAACTCCCCGGAATCTCTCAGGTAACCGCTACCGCTTTTGGCGAGGCCACTCTGGAAAGCAGGCGCACCCGCGCCTCACCCAAGGTGAAAGCCGTGCTGTGCGCGCGGTGAAACTCTCAGGTGCCCATGACAGAGGGGGAGTTCCCAGTGCACCGCCGCGCCCGGTGCCCGTCCCGAGGAGCTCCCATCACCTCCACCCCCTTCGACACCCGCCACATCGGTCCCGGCGAGGCCGAGCGGGCGAAGATGCTCGCCGAATGCGGTTACGGAAGCTTGGACGCCCTCGTGGAAGCGGCGGTGCCGACCGCCATCCGCACGGCCGGTGACCTGGCGCTTCCCGCGCCGGCGTCCGAGGAAGAGGCCACCGCCGAGCTGCGTGCGCTCGCCGCGCGCAACCGGCCGATGACGCAGATGATCGGCCTCGGCTACTCCGACACCGTCACCCCGGGCGTGATCCGCCGCAATGTGCTGGAGAACCCGGCCTGGTACACCGCGTACACGCCGTACCAGCCGGAGATCTCGCAGGGCCGTCTCGAAGCGCTGCTGAACTTCCAGACCGCGGTTTCCGACCTGACCGGGCTGGCGATCGCCAACGCGTCGATGCTCGACGAGTCCACCGCGGTGGCCGAGGCGATGACACTGATGCGCCGGGCGTCGAAGTCGAAGTCCAATGTGGTCGTTCTCGACTCCGAATGCCTTCCGCAGACCGTCGAGGTCGTGCGGACGCGCGCCGCCGGTCTCGGCATCGACGTGCAGGTGCGCGACCTGCTCACCGGGCTGCCCGAGGAGTTCTTCGGCGTTGTCGTGCAGTACCCCGGCGCGTCCGGCGTGCTGCGCGGCCGCGGTTTCTACCACGCGGTTTCCGAAGCGGCGAAGGCCGCGGGCGCGCTGTACACGGTCGCTGCCGACCTTCTCGCGCTCACCTTGATCGCCGCGCCCGGCGAGTTCGGTGCGGACGTCGCTGTCGGCTCGACGCAGCGCTTCGGCGTGCCGCTGGGCTACGGCGGCCCGCACGCCGGGTACATGGCGGTGCGCGCTGGTCTTGAGCGCTCGCTGCCGGGCCGTCTCGTGGGCGTGTCCGTGGACGCGGATGGCAACACTGCGTACCGCCTCGCGCTGCAGACGCGTGAGCAGCACATCCGTCGCGAGAAGGCGACCTCCAACATCTGTACCGCGCAGGTGCTGCCCGCGGTGCTCGCGGCGATGTACGCGGTCTACCACGGTCCCGAGGGGCTGAAGGCGATCGCGACGCGGGTACACGAACTCGCGGCCGGTCTCGCGAACGCGCTGCGCGCCGGTGGCGTCGAGGTCGCGCACGAGGCGTTCTTCGACACTGTCGTTGCGAAGGTGCCTGGCCGTGCGGCTGAAGTGCACGCGGCTGCGCGCGAAGCCGGGATCAACCTCGGCCACATCGACGCCGACCATGTCCGCATCGCCAGCGACGAGGTCACGCGGCCCGACACGCTCGCGAAGGTGCTTCGCGCCTTCGGCGTCGACAGCGCATGGGAAGCCGCGCAGGCGCTCCCGAACGGCCTCGCCCGCGAGAGCGGCTACCTGACGCACGAAGTGTTCAGCAGCCACCGGTCCGAGACGTCGATGCTCCGCTACCTGCGCCGTCTCGCCGACCAGGACTTCGCGCTCGACCGCGGCATGATCCCGCTCGGCTCCTGCACGATGAAGCTCAACGCCACCGCCGAAATGGAGCCGATCAGCTGGCGCGAGTTCGCGGGCATCCACCCGTTCGCGCCTGCCGAGGACGCCGAGGGCTACCACGAGCTGGTCCGCCAGCTGTCCGGCTGGCTGGCCGAGGTCACCGGCTACGACCAGGTGTCGCTGCAGCCGAACGCGGGCAGCCAGGGCGAGCTGGCCGGGCTGCTGGCCATCCGCGCCTACCACCAGGCCAACGGCCAGCCCGAGCGCGACGTCTGCCTGATCCCGTCTTCCGCGCACGGCACCAACGCCGCGTCCGCGGTGCTCGCCGGGATGCGCGTGGTCGTGGTCAAGTGCACCGACGAGGGCAACGTCGACCTCGAAGACCTGCAGTCCAAAGTGGACGCCCACAGCGCCGATCTCGCCGCGATCATGGTCACCTACCCGTCCACGCACGGCGTCTACGAGCACGGCATCGAGCGGCTCGCCAAGATCGTGCACGACGGCGGCGGCCAGGTGTACGTCGACGGCGCGAACCTCAACGCCCTGCTGGGCCTGGCGAAGCCGGGCGAGTTCGGCGGCGACGTCTCGCACCTGAACCTGCACAAGACGTTCTGCATCCCGCACGGCGGCGGCGGTCCCGGCGTCGGCCCGGTCGCGGCGCGCGAACACCTCGCGCCGTACCTGCCGAACCACCCGCTGCTCGCGCAGGCCGGTCCGGACACCGGCGTCGGCCCGATCAGCGGCGCGCCCTACGGTTCGGCCTCGATCCTGCCGATCTCCTGGGCGTACGTGCGGATGATGGGCGCGCCCGGGCTCACCGAGGCCACCAAGGTCGCGGTGCTCGCGGCCAACTACATCGCCGCCCGGCTCGCGCCGCACTACCCGGTGCTCTACACCGGACAGGACGGCCTGGTCGCGCACGAGTGCATCCTCGATCTGCGCGGCATCACCAAGGAAACCGGCGTGACCGTGGACGACGTCGCGAAGCGGCTCATCGACTACGGCTTCCACGCGCCGACCATGTCCTTCCCGGTCGCGGGCACGCTCATGGTCGAGCCCACCGAGAGCGAGGACCTGGCCGAGATCGACCGGTTCTGCGACGCGATGATCGCCATCCGCCGCGAGATCGACGAGGTCGCCGCGGGCCGCTGGACCGCGGAGACCAGCCCGCTGCGCGGCGCGCCGCACACCGCTTCGTCGGTCATCGGCGAATGGACCGCGGACTACGACCGCGAGCTGGCGGCGTACCCGAGCGGCGTGGTGCGCAAGACCAAGTACTGGCCGCCGGTGCGGCGGATCGACGGGGCGCGCGGCGACCGCAACCTCGTCTGCTCCTGCCCGCCCCTCGACGCGTACGACGCGTGAGCGTGTCCTCCGCTCGCGACAACGAAAGGCTTCCTGTGACGGAAACCCCTCTGCACCAGGTCCACCAGGATCTCGGCGCACTGTTCACCGATTTCGCCGGCTGGTCGATGCCGGTGCGCTACGCCAGCGAACTGGCCGAGCACAAGGCCGTGCGCGAGGCGGCCGGGCTGTTCGACCTGTCGCACATGGCCGAGATCCACGTCCGCGGCGCGCAGGCCGCCGACGTGCTCGACTACGCACTGGTCGGCAACCTCTCCGGCGTGAAGCCGGGCCGGGCCCGCTACACGATGATCTGCGACGCCGACGGCGGCGTGCTGGACGACCTGGTCGTCTACCGGCTCGCCGACGAGGAGTACCTGGTCGTGGCCAACGCGGGCAACGCCGCCGTGGTCGCGGACGCGCTGGCCGAACGCGTCGCCGGATTCGACGCGGTGGTGGAGAACCGGTCCGCGGACACCGCGCTGATCGCGGTCCAGGGCCCGAAGGCGGTCGACGTGCTCGCCGCGGTCACCGACGCCGACCTCGGCGCGCTCAAGTACTACGCGAGCGTGCCCGCCGTCGTGAAGGGCATCGAGGTCCTGCTGGCCCGCACCGGCTACACCGGCGAGGACGGCTTCGAGCTGTTCGTGCCCGCCGCCGAGGCCCCGGCGTTGTGGCGGCTGCTGACCGAGGCGGGGCAGGAGCACGGTCTGGTCCCGTGTGGCCTCGCCTGCCGTGACACGCTGCGGCTGGAAGCCGGAATGCCGTTGTACGGCAACGAACTCAGCCGTGAGCTGAACCCGTTCGCCGCCGGGCTCGGCCGGGTCGTGAAGTTCGAGAAGCCGGGCGACTTCGTGGGTCGCGCGGCCCTGGAGGAGCTGGCGAAGGCCGACGTCCCGCGCGTGCGGGTCGGCCTGCGCGGCACCGGCCGCCGCGCCCCCCGGCACGGGTACGCCGTGCTGTCCGGGGATGCCACTATCGGGGAGATCACCAGCGGCGCGCTGTCGCCGACGCTGGGCTACCCGATCGCCATGGCGTATGTAGACCGGGAGCACGCCGAGCCCGGCACCGCGCTGTCCGTCGACATCCGGGGCCGCGTCGAGCCGGTCGAGGTCGTCGCCCTGCCCTTCTACTCCCGAGCCTGAGAGGCCTCCGAACACATGAGCATCCCCCAGAACCTGTCCTACACGAAGGAACACGAGTGGCTGTCGGTCTCCGACGGCGTCGCGACGGTGGGCATCACCGCGTTCGCGGCCGGCTCGCTCGGCGACATCGTGTTCGTGCAGCTGCCCGGCGTCGGCGACACCGTCACCGCGGGCGAGGTGTTCGGCGAGGTCGAGTCGACGAAATCGGTCAGCGAGCTGTACTCGCCGGTCAGCGGCGAGGTAGTGGCGGTGAACGAGGCCACATCGGACACCCCCGAGGTCATCAACTCCGACCCCTACACCGAAGGATGGCTGCTGCAGGTGCGGCTCTCGGGCGACGTCCCGGAGCTGCTCGACGCGTCCGCGTACGCCGAGCTGACCCAGGAGAACTGATGACCGCCCCGTTCGACGCCCATCTGTCCGAAGTGGACCCCGAGGTCGCCGCCGCGGTGGCCGCGGAGCTGGACCGCCAGCAGTCGACGCTCGAAATGATCGCCTCGGAGAACTTCGCGCCGGTCGGCGTGCTCGAGGCGCAGGGTTCGGTGCTGACCAACAAGTACGCCGAGGGTTACCCGGGCCGCCGCTACTACGGCGGCTGCGAGCACGTCGACGTCGTCGAGCAGCTGGCGATCGACCGGGCCAAGGCGCTGTTCGGCGCGGAGCACGCGAACGTGCAGCCGCACTCGGGCGCGCAGGCCAACGCGGCGGCGATGTTCGCGGTGCTGAAGCCGGGCGACACCATCCTCGGCCTCGACCTCGCGCACGGCGGCCACCTGACGCACGGGATGAAGATCAACTTCTCCGGCAAGCTGTACAACGTGGTCGCCTACCACGTCGACAAGGAGACCGGGATCGTCGACGTCGCCGAGATCGAGCGGCTGGCGGTCGAGCACAAGCCGAAGCTGATCGTCGCGGGCTGGTCGGCCTACCCGCGCCAGCTCGACTTCGCCGAGTTCCGCCGGATCGCCGACCTGGTCGACGCCAAGCTGATGGTGGACATGGCGCACTTCGCCGGCCTCGTCGCCGCCGGGCTGCACCCGTCGCCGGTGCCGCACGCGGACATCGTCACCACCACCACGCACAAGACCCTCGGCGGCCCGCGCGGCGGCCTGATCCTGTGCCGCCAGGAGCTGGCGAAGAAGATCAACTCGGCGGTGTTCCCCGGCCAGCAGGGCGGTCCGCTGGAGCACGTCATCGCGGCCAAGGCCGTGGCACTGAAGATCGCCGCGACCGACGGGTTCCGCGAGCGCCAGGAGCGCACCCTGGAAGGCGCGAAGCTCCTCGCCGACCGGCTGTCGCGCACCGACTGCGCCGAGGCGGGCGTCCGCGTCCTCACCGGCGGCACCGACGTGCACCTGGTGCTCGTCGACCTGGTGAACTCCCAGCTCAACGGCCAGGAGGCGGAAGACCGGCTGCACTCGGTCGGGATCACCGTCAACCGCAACGCGGTGCCGTTCGACCCGCGTCCGCCGATGGTCACCTCGGGCCTGCGGATCGGCACCCCGGCGCTGGCCACCCGTGGTTTCGGCGCCGACGACTTCACCGAGGTCGCCGACATCATCGCCGAGACATTGAAACCGGACTTCGACGAGGCCGCGCAGCAGGCGCTGCGGAACCGGGTCGAGCTGCTGGCGAAGAAGCACCCGCTGTACGCGGACCTGAACCGATGAGCGCGCAGCCCGAAGGGCGGAAGTTGTTGCGGCTTGAGGTGCGCAACAGTGAGACGCCGATTGAGAAGAAGCCGTCGTGGATCAAGACGCGGGTGCGGATGGGTCCGGAGTTCACGGAACTCAAGGGCCTGGTGCGTCGCGAGGGTCTGCACACCGTCTGTGAAGAGGCGGGGTGTCCCAACATTTACGAATGCTGGGAGGACCGGGAAGCCACGTTCCTGATCGGCGGGGACCAGTGCACGCGGCGCTGCGATTTCTGCCAGATCGACACCGGCAAGCCTGCTGCGCTGGACCGTACCGAGCCGCGGAAGGTCGCGGAATCCGTCCAGGCGATGGGGTTGCGGTATTCGACGATCACCGGTGTCGCTCGCGACGATCTCGCTGACGGCGGTGCCTGGCTGTATGCGGAGACGGTCCGGCAGATCCATTCGCTGAATCCCGGTACCGGGGTCGAGTTGCTGATCCCGGATTTCAATGCGGAGCCGGGGCAGTTGGCGGAGGTGTTCGGGTCGCGTCCGGAGGTGTTGGCGCACAATGTGGAGACGGTGCCGCGGATTTTCAAGCGGATCCGTCCCGGGTTCCGGTACGCGCGTTCGCTGGATGTGATCACGCAGGCGCGTGCGGCGGGGTTGGTGACGAAGTCGAACCTGATCCTCGGCATGGGCGAAACCCCGGACGAGGTCACCGTCGCCTTGCAGGATCTCTTCGACGCGGGCTGCGAGATCATCACCATCACCCAGTACCTGCGGCCTTCTCCGCGGCACCACCCGGTGGACCGGTGGGTCAAGCCGGAAGAGTTCGTCGAGCACGCGAAAACCGCTGAGGCTATTGGGTTCCCGGGCGTGATGGCGGGGCCGTTGGTGCGGTCGTCGTACCGCGCGGGCCGGTTGTACGCGCAGACCAAGGCTCACCGGGGCGAGGAATTGCCGGAGAACCTTGCTCACCTGACCGCCGAAGGACCGGCGGCGCAAGAAGCCAGCAGCGTGCTGGCGAGGAACTAAGAGAAGGGGCGGATCAATGGCGATCAGCGTCTTCGACCTGTTTTCGATCGGCATCGGGCCGTCCAGTTCGCACACGGTCGGCCCGATGCGGGCGGCCAAGACCTTTGTGGACGGTCTGGTCGAGGACGACGTACTGGAGCGGGTCGCGCGGGTGCAAGCCGAGTTGTTCGGCTCGCTCGGCGCGACCGGATTCGGGCACGGCAGCGACAAAGCGGTGCTGCTGGGGCTGTCCGGCGAGCGGCCGGAGGAGATCGACACCGACACGGTGCCCGCCAAGGTCGCGGCGATCCGGGAATCCGGGCAGCTGGCTGTCGGCGGGACGCATTCCGTCGCGTTCGTCGAGGACACTGACCTGACGATGCACCGGCGGAAATCTCTCCCCGCGCATCCGAACGGGATGGTGTTCCGGGCGTTCACTTCGGACGGTTCGCTGCTGCGGGAGCGGACGTATTACTCGGTGGGCGGCGGATTCGTGCGCGACGAGTCGTACGAGACCGACCCGGTCTTCGTGGAGGATTCCACGCCGGTGCCTTATCCGTTCCGCACTGGTGCGGATCTGCTGAAGCATTGCTCGGACACCGGGCTGCCGGTCAGCGAAATCATGCTGCAGAACGAGCTTTCCTGGCGCAGTCGCGAGGAAGTTCGGGCCGGACTGCTGGAGATCTGGCAGGTGATGGTCGAGTGTGTGCGCAATGGGTACACGCACGAGGGTGTGCTGCCCGGTGGGTTGAAGGTGCCTCGGCGGGCCAAGTCGTTGCACGACAAGCTGCTTGCTGAAGACGGTGCGGACGATCCGTTGTATGCGATGGACTGGGTCAGTCTGTACGCGCTTGCGGTGAATGAGGAAAACGCTGCGGGCGGTCGCGTTGTCACCGCTCCTACGAATGGCGCGGCGGGGATCATTCCGGCGGTTTTGCACTACTACCAACGGTTTGTGCGGAGCGCGTCGGACGACGGGATTGTGACGTTCCTGCTTACTGCTGGGGCTATCGGTTCGATTCTCAAGCAGACCGGGTCGATTTCCGGGGCTGAGGTCGGGTGCCAGGGCGAGGTCGGTTCGGCTTCGGCGATGGCGGCTGCCGGGTTGACTGAGGTGCTGGGCGGGTCGCCGGCTCAGGTGGAGAACGCGGCTGAGATCGGGGTGGAGCATCACCTCGGATTGACGTGCGATCCGGTGGGCGGGCTGGTGCAGATTCCTTGTATTGAGCGGAATGCCGTCGGTGCGTCCAAGGCTATTCATGCTGCGCGGATGGCGATGCGTGGTGATGGCAGCCATGTGGTGACGTTGGACAAGGCTATTAAGACTATGCGCGAGACTGGTGCGGATATGTCAGTGAAGTACAAGGAGACTGCGCGCGGCGGGTTGGCTGTCAACGTTATTGAGTGTTGATTGCTGGGGTTTGCCTCGTTGGGTTGGTGCGCGGGGCACCCCGAAGCCTGAATTGTGATGACGGGCGGCGGGGGGTTGGGGGGTGGGGTGTTGTGGGCAGTGTAAATAGATGCGGCCCCGAAGTTTGTTTATGGCGGGGTGGGGGGGGGGGGGGGGTGGGGGTGGT